>JBJKPA010000320.1:0-2896 GCA_046706905.1 Gemmatimonadaceae bacterium | reverse complement strand
GGGTGGCGCGGCGCGCGCCCACCGTCTCGCTCACCTCGGTGAGGATGGTGTGTGCCGCCTCCTCCAGCGACACGGTGCGACCGAGGATCTCCCCGATCGTGTAGAGGAGGTTGATCTCCTCGTAGCGCTCGGCGAGCTCGGTGGCGGCGTGTTCGACTTCGAGGGCGGCTTGCAGGAAATGCGAGACGACGGGAAGGAGGAAGCGGAGGTGCGTCTCGTGGGCGGCGCGGCTGGAGGGGGAGGGTCCGACGACGAGCCAGGCGCGTCGCGGGCCCGGCACGGCGGCGATGAGGGCGGGGCCGCCGGGGGTCGTGATGCGTTGCGCCCCCTCCGACGGCCCCGGCCATCGCTCGACCGGGGGCGCGCGGTACGTCGCGGCCTCGCATTGGGGGGCGCCGCCGGCGCGCGGCTCGACCCAGACGGCGGCCTCGCACCGCGTGGCCTCCTTGAAGGCGGCGAGCACCGAGGTCAGCTCGCTCATGACGCGCGGTTGAGGACCATCCGGACGACGTTCCCGCCCGGGACCGGGACGCGCTCCACCTGGTCCATGAGGCGGAGCATGAGGAACAGGCCGCGCCCGTCCTCGGCGAGCAGGCGCTCGGGAGTGGTCGGGTCGCGCAGGCTGGTCTCGAGGTCGAAGCCCACGCCCTCGTCGGCCACCTCGATCACGACCCGCACGGCGCTCACGGCGGCCCGCACCCGCACCGACTTGGCGCTGTCGCGCGCGTTGCCGCGCAGGATGGCGTTGGACAGCGCCTCGGTGAGCGCCACGGGCAGATTCAGCGAGAGCTGCCGCTGCGTGTAGCGGTGCGTCCGGCACTCGGCGCGCACCGCGTCCACGATGCGCTCGATGAACCGCACGTCGCTCGGAATCTCGAACTCCAGAATGCGCGCCTCCGCAGGGCGCTCCTGCGGGTTGGTCATGGCGTCACCGTCGCTCCTGCGTCGAACCGACCGGCGTGGGTCAGAAGCTCGCCAGCGCCTGGTCGCGCGTGTCGGCGATCTGGAACAGCGTGTCGAGCTTGGTCAGCTCGAACAGCGTGCGCAGGTCCTCGTTGAGCGCGGCCAACCGCAGCTCCCCGCCCTGCTCGCGGATCTTCTTCGACAGGGAGACGAGGACGCCGAGCCCGGAGCTGTCGATGTACCCGGTCTTGGTGAAGTCCACGACGATCTTGCGCGCGCCGCCGTCCAGGGCCTCGAGCATCTTCTGCTTCAGCTCCTGCCGGTTGCCGACGATGAGTTGGCCGTCGACCTCGACCACGGAGACGTCACCCTGTTTGTTGATCGTGAAGCTCATGCCTTGTTCTCCTCGGGGGCGGGCGCGGGGGTCGCCGCGCCGTCGTGTGCCTGAAGGGCGGTCACCGCCGCCACATGAAATATGTCGTCGCTGGTCGCTCCGCGCGAAAGATCGCTGCACGGGCGCCTCAAGCCCTGGACGATGGGGCCCACCGCGTCGGCGTCGGCCAGCCGCTGGACCAGCTTGTACGCGATGTTCCCGGCGTCGAGCGACGGGAAGACGAGCACGTTGGCCCGGCCCCCCACGGGGCTCTCGGGCATCTTGCGGGCGGCCACCGAGGCGATGAGCGCGGCGTCCGCCTGGGCCTCGCCGTCCATCGGGACGTCGGGGGCGCGTGTCCGGGCCAGCTGGAGCGCGTTGCGGACCAGATTCACGCTCGGCCCCCCCGAACTGCCCCGGGTGCTGAACGACAGGAAGGCCACCACCGGGTCGTCGCCCACGATGCGCCGGCGGTCGCGCGCCGCGGCGATCGCGATGTCGGCCAGCTGGTCGGCCGTGGGATAGGGGATCACGGCGCAGTCCGTGAATGTGAGCACCTCGTCGTTCTCGGTGCCGCGAAACGGGGGCACCACCATGTAGAACGCGCTCGACACGGTGCGCACGCCGGTCGCCGGCCCGACCAGGGTGAGCGACGCGCGGAGGACGTCGGCGGTGGTGTGGCAGGCGCCGGCCACGCAGCCGTCCATCTGCCCCATGCGCACCAGCCCGTCGGCGAAGTAGAGGGGGGTGCGGGCCAGCCGCCCGGCCTCGGCCTCGCTGAGCCCCTTGTCGTGCCGGGCCGCGTACAGCAGGTGGGCGATCTGGTCGGCACGCGGGTCGGTGGCCGGGTCGAGAAGGTCCACGCCCAGCGCGCGGGCCGCGGCGTGCGAATCGGGGGCCGCGGGATCGAGGACCAGCGTGGGGACCACCACCGCCTGCGCCTTGAGGGCGCGCACGGCGTCGATGGTTCGCGGATCGGCCGACTCCGGAAAGGCGATGCGCTTGCGCAGCGTCGCCGCGCGCGTCCGGACGTCGGCCAGAAAGCTCATGCGCCCGTGAACTTCCGGCGGAGGGCCTCGGCCACCGATGGATGCACCAGCCCGCTCAGGTCCCCGCCGAACTTGGCGATCTCCCGCACCAGGCTGGCGCTGATGTACGTCGTGTCCAGCGACGGCACCATGAACACGGTCTCGAGGTTGGGCGAGAGATGCCGGTTCATGAGCGCCATCTGATACTCGTATTCGAAGTCGCTCACGGCGCGCAGGCCGCGGATGATCAGCGACGCCCCGGTCTGGCGCGCGAACTCCACCAGCAGGCCGGAGAACTCGCGGACCTCGATGCGCGACTCGCTGTCCACCGCCCCCCTGATGAGCGCCAGCCGCTCCTCCACGGAGAACAGGGGCTGCTTGGCCAGGTTGGTGGTCACGCCCACGACGAGCCGGTCCACGAAGCCGAGGCTGCGCAGCATCAGGTCCTCGTGGCCCCGCGTGATCGGATCGAAGCTGCCGGCGTAGATGGCGATGCGCGTCATGGCGTTCCGGACGTGAGTGTCATCGCGGCCAGCGCCGGCCCCTCGCCGGCAGCCGGCGCACTGCACAATGATAGCACGCCGGACGCGCC
>JBJKPA010000319.1:0-6167 GCA_046706905.1 Gemmatimonadaceae bacterium | reverse complement strand
CTTCATGTACGCCTCGCACGGCGCGCAGAGCGCGAGCCGGCTGGCGCTCTTCGACTTCATCCCCGAGCCGCTCATCCATCGCACCGGCGTGGCGGTGATGGTCTTCGTCGCGCTGGCCGCGCTGGTGGGCGTGGCGTCAATGGCGCGCGGGATCGCGCGCCGCGAGCAGATCGGATGGGGCGACGTGCTGGGCGGACGCCGGGCGTGGGCGCGGTCGCTCCGCGCGCTCTGGACCGCGCTGGGCGTCGAGGCACTGGGACAGCGCCGCTACCGCGCCGACTGCGGCGAGGCCCAGCACACCGAACCGCTCTACCGCCGCCGCTGGCTGCTCCATGCGCTCACGCTCTGGGGGTTCCTGGGGCTCTCTTTGGCCACGATCCTCGACTACGGTCTGGCGCTCGCCGGCATCAAGGCCACCGGCACGCCGGTGCCGATCTGGTATCCGGTGCGGCTGCTCGGAACGCTGGCCGGCGCCGCCATGGTCTACGGCACGACGCTGCTCATCTGGAACCGCCTGCAGCACGCCAACCGCACGGCCGCCGCGTCGCGCTTTTCAGACTGGCTCCTGCTCGCCCTGCTCTGGGTGACCGGTGTCACCGGCTTCGGCATCGAACTGGCGCTCTACCTGCCGCACCCTCCGGCGTGGGGATACTGGGTGTTCCTGGTCCACGTGGCGGTGGCGATCGAGCTCGTGCTGTTGATCCCGTTCACCAAGCTGGCCCACGCCATCTACCGGCCGGTCGCGCTGTTCTTCGACGCGCTCGCCGGTGAGCGCGCCGCCGGCGCCGATTGACTGAGAGGAACGACCGATATGGCTGACACGACTCGGAAAACGCTGATCGTCTTCAGCGGCGACCTGGACAAGGTGCTGGCGGCGTTCGTGATCGCCAACGGCGCCGCGGCGATGGGCGACGACGTGACGATGTTCTTCACGTTCTGGGGGCTCAACGCACTGCGTAAACCCGCTGCCCCGCACACGAACGGCAAGAGCTTCCTGCAGGGCATGTTCGGGCGGATGATGCCCCGCGGCCCCGACAAGCTGGCGCTCTCGAAGATGAACTTCGGCGGCCTGGGCGCGACCATGATGAAGCGCGTCATGCGCCAGCAGAACGTCTCGACCCTCGCCGATCTGATCGACACGGCGCGCGAGCAGGGCATCAAGATGATGGCCTGCACGATGTCGATGGACGTGATGGGGCTCAAGCCCGAGGAGCTGATCGACGGACTCGAGTACGTCGGCGTGGCCAGCTATCTGGGCGAGGCCGACGAAGCGAACGTCAACCTGTTCATCTGAGGCCGCGGCGCTTCGCGCGCGGCCCATGGAGGATTCCCCGTGTCATACCGACTGATCCGCAACGTGGCGGGCGCGTTGGCGCTCGCGGCGGCGACGGCCACCGCCCAGACCAACGGGTATCTCCTGCCGTGCTCCGCGGCCGGCGCGCTGGGCCGCGGGTGCACGACGCTCACCGATCCCGCGGATCCGGCGATGCTGCTGGGCAACCCCGCGGCGCTCACGGCGATGCACGGACGCGCGTTCTCGGTGAGCGGCGCGGCGTTCCTGCCGTCCATGTCGTTCGCGAACGCCGTGAATCCGGCCACCGACGGCAAGCGCAACGTGTTCCCGCTGCCCGCCGTCTTCTACGCGCAGCAGATGGGCTCGCAGTGGGCGTTCGGGCTGGGGGCGCAGACCCTGGGCGGCATGGGCGCCGACTACACCCTGACCAACGCCGTGCTCGGTCCTGATCAGCGGTACCACTCGAAGTTCGCGTTGATGAAGGGCGGGCTGGCGCTGGCCTATCGTCCGGTGCGGCAGCTCTCGGTGGGGGTGATGGCGGGCGTGCTGTACGGCCAGCTCGAGATGGCCACCCCGTACGCGGTGAGCCCGTCGCAGCTCGCGGGGTTCGCCGGGCTGGCGCAGATCCCGACGTATCAGGCGCTGATGTCGGGGTTCTCGCAGGCGACCGCGTATGCAAACGTCACCGGGCTCCAAGCCACGGCGTTCACGGCGGGGGCGAGCGTCGAGTATCTGCCGTCGGACGACTGGCAGTTCGCGCTGATGTGGACCGCGCCGGCCACGCTCAAGCTGAGCGGCGGCACCGCGGCGATGGACATGAACGCGCAGTTCCTGCAGCTCTATCAGGCCATGGTGGGCGCCAACGGCGGCAACGCGGGCATCGTGAGCACGCAGCTGTCGCAGTTCGGGATCAACATGAACGCGGGGATGTCCACCACGTTCGACGCCAGGGCGAACTTCGGCGTTCCGCAGACCGTGACGCTGGCCGCGGGGGCGCGGGTGAGCGACCGGGTGCGGGCGGGCGCCGACGTGGAGTGGATCGGGTGGGCGCACGCGTTCCGCGACATGCCGCTGATGCTGAGCGGCGGGACGAGCGCGAACATCAACATTCTGATGAACGGGACGCCGACCGACGGCGGGTTCACGGCGGCCTGGCCGACCAACTGGAAGGACACGTGGACCGGGCGGGCGGGCGTTTCGTTCCAGGCCACGCGGGCGCTCTCGCTCAGCGTGGGCGGGACGTACGGCACCGACCCGGTGCCCGACGGCACGCTGTTCGCGATCTTCCCGGCCATCGTGCAGGGGGCGGCGACCGTGGGCGCGGGGTATCAGGTGGGACCTGCGGTGCTCGACCTGGCGTACGCGCACACGTTCGCGCGTTCGCAGGTGGCGGCGGCGTCGAATCTGGTGGCCACCGAGTACGCGAGCAGCACCAGCAAGCTGGCCGAGAACACGATCTCGTTCGGGATCGGGTGGAGGTTCTGAGGGGGGCGGGCCGGACCGGAACCGGGCGAACGTCAGTTCCCGCCGGCCGCGGGAGCTCCTTCATGCAGTCGCTGGTCACCGGACACCGATGCCTCGCCCGACACGGCATAGGCGATCGCGGCCCCGATGAGCGCCGGGATGATGAATGCGTGACCGCCGGTGGCTTCCGCCACGAACACCACGGCCGTGAGCGGCGCCTTGTACGCGGCGGCGATGAACGAGGACATGCCGACCGCCGCGTACAACTCCGCCGCCGCGCTGTGCGCGACCGACTGCGCGAACGCCGTCCCCAGCGCCCCTCCAGTGAGGAAGAGCGGCACGAACATCGCGCTCACGCCGCCGACGCCGAGCGAGAAGAGCGTGGCGGCGAGTTTGAACCCACCGAACGCGACGAGTTCCACTGAAGAGTGGGAAACCTGGAGAATCTGGCCCGCGGCCTCGTAATTCGGCCCGATCGGCACCAGTCGGCCGCGGAAGATGCCGAGGAACCCGACGCCGCACAGTCCGGTGAGCGCGCCGCCAATGGCCATCTTCATCCAATGATGGATGGGAGATCTGATACAGTATGATCGGAATCGCCGATAAGTGATCGCAAAGATCATCGCGACGATCCCGCACCCGGCGCCGAGAAGCGCGGACCACAGGAGATCGCGGCGCGTGTAGGTGCCCGACGCGGCGAAATCGAACAGCGAATGCGACCCGAGAAAGGCCGCCATGGTCGCATAGGAAACGACGGACGCGATCAGCGACGGCAGGAGGGCTTCGTGCGCCAGGTCGTCCTTGTACGGCATTTCCAGCGCGAAGATGATCCCGGTCAGCGGCGCGCGAAATACCGCGGACATGCCGGCAGCAGCGCCGCTGATCAGCATGATGCGCCGATCGTCGCGGCTCAATCCGACCCGACGGACGCGCGTCCAGAGCCAGGAGCCCAGTGCCCCTCCGCCGTAGATGCTCGGCCCTTCCAGCGCCGCGCTCCCCCCGAGTCCCACCGTGGCAATAGCGGCCAGGAGCTTGGGCACGAACGGCCGCATCGCCACGCGGCCCCGGCGTTCGTGGTACGCCCGGACGACCTCCTCCGTCGAGTGCTCGTCGGGATCGGGGGTCAGATACTCCATGAGCACGCCCGCCACGGCGAAGCCGAACGCGATCGTCGGGACCATCGCGAGTGGATGCACCAGAACGAAGTTCAGGAGCGGAGGCCACATCCAATCGAGGACGATCCTGGAGATCAGGGTGATGAGCAGCCCGGTCATGACGCCCACCACCGGGGCGACGACGAGCCACTTGTGCAGGTCGCGGGAGTAGGTTGCGGCGAGGTCTTGCCGCACCAGCGAGGCGTACCGCCGAATCACCGGATGGGCCAGGAGGCGGCCGCCGATCCGCTTCGTCATGTCGCCCCCTGTCCTCCGGCGGGCGGATTGCGTCGCCGGGGCGCCGGGGCGGTGGCCAACGTGAAGTCGCCCGGAAAGCGCGCGAGTTCGTCACGGTGCCGCCGCGAGAGCCAGGCGAGGATGCGCCGGCCCCGCGGCGTGAGCCGCACCCGGATCACGCGTCGATCGCGGGGGTCCCGCCGCTTCGACACCAGGCCGACGCGCTCGGCGCGCTGCACGAGGGCCACCACCGCATTGTGCCGGAGCTGGAGGTACTCCGAGAGCTCCGACACGGTGGCCCAGCCCCCACCGGTGAAGCCGGCGACTCCGAGCAGGAGCTGGTGCTGGAGCGGGGTGATGCCGCACTGGCGAGCGGCGCGCTCGCTGAAGCGCAGAAAGATGCGAAGTCGGTATCGAAACCGAGCGAGGTCGCGGTACAACTGGGGCGCGACCCGGGCGGACGGACGCGTGGGCATGCCCGAATATATATCATGACGTGATATATCATGCGCCGCGCGTGGCGGTGGGCCGTTGCGATCGCCCTGGGGGTCCCGGTGATCGAAGCGGCAGGGCGACTCGCGCACCTCGCGACGCCTGAACCGATTGGCCTGGACCCCCGCGTCTGGCTGGTCGTGGCGCTCATCGCATTCGTCGCGTCCTGCACGGGCGCGTTCATCGGCCGAGCGATGCGAGGACCTGGGGTTCCCTCACGAACCTGGACGGGCGGCGTGCCGCCGCCCCAGCCCGGCCGGGTCTTCTGACCATTACCTCACGCGGATCGCCTGTGCCGGCCGTCACACTCCGGGCAACCAATCCCATGTAGAATCGTCAAGAATTCGGAGGGGCCCGGCTGGTGTCGGCGACGGCACCGGGGGATGGGGCGGGGTGGGGGCACGAGGACGAGGGTTCCCCGATTGGCTGACAGCGACAGACGCCGATCCCCTCTCGGGTCGATCGGCATCCGATTCGCGGCCCTGGCCGGCCTCTACTTCGTTACCGCCAAGCTCGGTCTTGCGCTCGCGTTCGTGAACCCGAGCACGACCGCCGTCTGGCCGCCCACCGGCATCGCGCTGGCCGGGCTGTTGCTGTTCGGTCGCGAGTACTGGCCGGCCGTGTTCGTCGGAGCCTTCGCGGCGAATCTCACGACCGCCGGCACGGCGTTGACCTCGGCGGCCATCGCGGCCGGCAACACGCTCGAAGCGGTGCTCGGCGTCTACCTCGTGAGCCGATTCGCCGGAGGGCGGGACGCGTTCGCCCGCCTGCGCTCCGTGATGCGGTTCGCCCTCATCGCCGGCGTTCTCGCACCCGCGGTCGCGGCAACCGTCGGCGTTCTCACGCTCGTCGCGGCGGGGATGGCGGCGCGCCCCGACCTCGGAACGGTCTGGACGACCTGGTGGATGGGCGACGCGGTTGGCGCGCTCACGATCGCGCCGGCAATCCTCGTGTGGGTGCGGGAGCCGCGCATCGTCTGGCGATGGATCCGCGCCGCGGAGGTCGGCCTCCTGCTCGCGGCGCTCATCGCGATGGCGCTGGTCGTGTTCGGCGAAGCGTCGCTTCTGGCGGTCGCGCACGACCCCGTGGATTTCCTGTGCACGCCGTTCCTGATCTGGGTCGCGTACCGGTTCGGTCCCCGGGAGACCACGCTGGGCACGATCGTCCTGGCCGGCATCGCGATCTGGGGCACCGTACACGGCCGCGGCCCGTTCATCCGCCGCACGCCGAACACGTCGCTCCTGCTGCTGCAGTCGTACGTGGGCGTGATGTCGGTCATGTGTCTCCTCGTGACGACCCTCGCGACTGAACGCCGCCGCGCCGAGGACCGTTGGCATCACCAGGCCGTGATGGATCCGCTCACGGGACTCGCCAACCATCGGCATCTGATGGACGTGTTGCGCGTCGAGATCGCACGGGGGGCGGGCATCAGCGGCGGCTTCGCGATCGTGTTCGCGGACCTCGATGGGCTCAAGCGGATCAACGACGTGCACGGGCACGTGGTGGGCAGCCGGGCGCTGCAGCGC
>JBJKPA010000318.1:0-6417 GCA_046706905.1 Gemmatimonadaceae bacterium | reverse complement strand
GCGCGACTTCCGCTCCCGCGCCGTCCCGGGGTCGGACTCCGCCTCGCGGAACGCGGCGCGCCAGTCGGCGCTCCCGCCGGGTCCGGTGGGACCGGCGCCGAGCACGCGCATCGCCTCCTCCACGGAGAGGCCGTCGAGGACGAGCTCCGACTCGCCCATCTCGCGGCGCTGCTCGAGGTAGCGCCTGAGCTGCTCCCTAGCGTCCACCCAGCAATCCCTCCACGCGGTCCAGGATGGCGTCGGCGACGTCGGTCTTGGGCAGGAGCGCCAGCTCCTCGGCGCCGCCGGCGCGGTCGAGCAGCGTCACGCGGTTGGTGTCCACCGCGAAGCCGGCGCCGGGCTCCGTGGCGTCGTTCACGACGATGAGATCGAGCGCCTTGGCGTCGAGCTTGGCGCGGGCGTGCGCCATGACGTCGTCGGTTTCGAGGGCGAAGCCCACGACCACCGATCCGGGGCGCCGGGCGTCGCGCGTCGAGGCGAGGATGTCCACGGTGAAGTCGAGCGTCACCGCCGGCGGCTGCCGGTCCTTCTTGATCTTGGACGGGGCCACCGTCGCGGGCGCGAAGTCGGCCGGCGCGGCGGCCATGATGAGCACGTCGGCGTGGGCCAGCGCGCCGCGCACGGCGTCGGCCATCTGGGCGGTGGTCTCGACCGGGGTCACGCGCGGGCCCACCGGGGCCGCGACCGACATCGGGCCGGCGATGAGGTCCACGTCGGCCCCGCGGCGCCAGGCGGCGGCGGCGATGGCGGTGCCCATCTTGCCGCTGCTGTGGTTGGAGAGGAAGCGTACCGGATCGAGCGCCTCGCGCGTGGGGCCCGCGGTCACGGCGACGCGCTTGCCCGCCAGCGGTCCGTGCTTCTCGAGCAGTCGCCCGATGTGCGCGAAGATCGTTTCCGGCTCCGGCATCCGGCCGGGCCCGCTGCCCTCGCCCGCGGCGAGCAACCCCTCGTCGGGCGGCAGGATGCGATACGTCAGCTCACCCAGATGCTGAACGTTCCGCTGCGTCTGCGGGTGGGCCCACATGCGGTCGTTCATGGCGGGGACGAGGAGCACCGGGCAGGTCGCGGCGAGGAGGCAGGCGGTGAGCAGGTCGTCGGCCTGGCCGGAGGCGGCGCGGGCCAGGAAGTCGGCGGTGGCCGGCGCGACGACGATCGCGTCGGCGGCACGGGCGAGGGTGATGTGCTCGAGGGCGCGTCCGGCGTCGAAGAGGCCCGTGTGCACGGGCCGTCCGGTGAGCGCTTCGAAGGTGACCGGCCCCACGAACTCGGTGGCGGCGCGCGTCATGACGACGTCCACGTCGGCGCCGGCCTTGGTGAGCAGGCGGGCCAGCCACGCGGACTTGTAGCTCGCGATTCCGCCCGTGACGCCGAGCAGAACGCGTCGGGAAGCGTAGGGCCGGATCGACGCGAGAGTCATACGATGGCCAGCGGACGCGGGGCCGGGCCCCGCGTCGGGTGAGCGTGCGTTACTCGCCGCGACGGCGCGGCACCACGCGGTAGACCAGCTTGCCGCCGGCCAGCTCTTCCATGGCGCGCGTCGTCAGCTTCTTCTCGCCCATGGCCGAGCGGTCGCGCGGGAACTCGTTGAGCACGCGCGCGTACTTGGCCGCGACGAGCACGCCGAGGTACTTGTTGGCCGCGTGCTGCGCGATCTCTTTCGGGGTGAACACTTGCATGATTCGGTCCGTCAGGATGAATGGTTCTCGATTTCCCGCTCCAGCCGCTCGATGAGCTGCGAGACCTGATGCCGCAGGTCCGCGACCCGGTCGCGACTGGCCACTTCCGCATCGATGATGGACGACACCAGCTCGACGGCCGTGTCGAGATCGTCGTTCACGACCACGTACTGGTATTCGTCCACCGCCTGCAACTCCTGCAACGCCGACTGCAGCCGCGCCACGAGCTGGCCGCCGCTCTCGGTGTCGCGCTCGCGGAGCCGCTCGAGCAGCACCTCGCCCGAGGGCGGGAGCACGAACACCGTCACCGACTCGGGGAACGCCCGCCGGAACTGCAGCGCGCCCTGCACGTCGATGTCCATCATCACGTGCCGGCCGGCGGCCAGCACCCGATCCACTTCCGCCTGCAGCGTGCCGTAGAGGTTGCCGTGCACCTCCGCCGACTCCGCGAAATCCCCACGCTCCTGCCGTTCGATGAACGCCCGGCGCGACAGGAAGTAGTAGTCCCTGCCTTCCACCTCGCCGGCCCGCGGCGCACGCGTGGTGCACGACACCGAATAGCCGATGTCGTCGCGCCTCGCGAGCAGGGCCCGCGCGATGGTCGTCTTTCCGCCGCCCGAGGGCGCCGAGAGGATCACCGGGAAGTGGCTCATTCGAGATTCTCGACCTGCTCGCGAATCCGCTCCAGCTCTTCCTTGATCTGCACGACGTCGCTCACGACGGCCGTATCGTTGCCCTTGCTCCCCGTGGTGTTCGCCTCGCGGAGCATCTCCTGCAGCAGGAACCCCAACCGCTTCCCCACCCCGTCGGGCTTGGCCGAGCGCAGCGTATCGCGGAACGCGGCCACGTGGGCCCGGAACCGCGACAACTCTTCGCTCACGTCCAGCCGATCGGCCAGGATCGCGATCTCCTGCTCCAACCGTCCCTCGTCCATCGCCACGCCGCCGGCCAGCTCCTGCACCGACGCACGCAGCCGGTCCCGCTGTTCCACCACCCGCTGCGGCGCCCGGGCCTCGATGCGGTCCAGCGCGGCTTCCACCACCGCCAACCGCTCCTCGAGGTACGCCACCAGCCGCGCCCCCTCCGCTTCCCGCATCGCCGTGAGCGCCGCCACCGCCCGCTCCACGATCCCGATCAACTCCTCGGGCGTCGCTTCGGCCAGCGGCTCGGCCCCGCTCGCCCCGACGACGTCGGGGAGCCGCAGGATCGCCGCCAGGTCCAGCGCGTCGCGCGGGATGTCGAACTTCTGCTGCAGCTCGCGGAGCTGATCGACGTACTCCCCGAACCGCTTCTCGTTGATCGCGAGCCCCGGCGCTTCGGCGCTCTCCATCCGCGCCGACACCGTGACCGCGCCCCGCCCGATCCCGCGCCGCACCGCCTCGCGCACCTCGCCTTCCCACCGCGCCAACGCATTCGGGAGCTTGATGTTCGGGTTGAAGAACCGGTGGTTGACCGAGCGCAGCTCGACCGCGACGCGCGCGCCGCCCACCGTGCCCTCCGCGGACCCGAACCCCGTCATGCTCCGAATCATGGACAGACTCGTAAGTTACGAACTGACAACGACCTTGTCAATTCCAGAAGTACCAGCGAACGCCGTAGATCGAGGTCTGCCGCGGCATGAAGAAGCCCGGTACCTGGTAGTACTTCTCCCCCAGCGCGTTGGTCAGCCGGTAGCTCAGCACCGCGCGCTCGATCCGGATCTCCAGGGCCGCCCCCACCGTCCGGTACCCCGGCAGCCGCTCGATCCCCCCGTTCCCCACCGGGAAGAAGGTCGCCGAGCGGTACTCGTGCGACAGCGACAGGTAGAAGTGGAAGGAGTTGTTCGGGAACCGGTCGAGCAGCGACGTGCTGATGTAGAGCTGCTCGTGCGTCTGGAACCGCGGCCGGTAGAACCCGGTGCTGTCGTTCCACCGCAGCGCGAAGGCGTCGGCGTGGATGCCCTTCCAGACCCGCCCCTGCACGGTGACGAACGCGGCCGTGGCCGACGGCTCGCGCACCGCGGTCAGCGAGTCGTTGACCAGCGTGGGGGCGGCCAGCGCGACCGCGCCGCGCATCAGGGTCCCCCCGCCGATCCAGAAATCGTGGATCCGGAGCCCCGCCTCCAGGCGGCGGTACGACGGGCTGAGCAGGCTGTCGGGCATCCGCGCGTCGCGGGCCGTGCCCACCGCGCCCATGATCCGCAGGAAGCTGAACGGCGTGAAGACGGCGCTCACCTCGCGGTGCGAGACGGAGTCGGTGCCCTTCCCCTCGGCGTACGCCGAGAAGGCGAAGCGCCACCAGTCGAACGAGGCGCGCGCGCTGGGCACGAACAGTCCGTGCCGGTCCTTCGGCGGCTTGAGCGTGGCCTTGGTCGAGTCGGAGGCGGTGTCGAGCACCGCGGCGTACGCGGCGCTGTCGGCCGGGCTGACCCCGCGGTCGAAGTTGCCGAAGTAGCGCGCCGTGCCGCTGAGGTGCAGGCCCCACTTGGTGAGTCCGCCGGCCAGCACGTACTGCGAGCCGGAGGCGACCGTGTCGCTCGGGGTCGTCGTGGTGTCGGTGCTGCTCGTGATCGACGAGGAGCCCATCGCGCCGCCGGCGTACGAGTAGCGCGTGTTGGCGGCCAGCGCCTGGAGCCAGGGGCCGTGGTCGGGCGTGCCGTACCCCAGCCGCACGTAGGCGTCGCGCCGGGTGGCGTCCAGCGAGTTGATCGAATCGGCCGTGTAGGAATCGATGAGCAGCCCCTGGTGGCTGCGCACCTGCAGCATGAAGGCATCCACGCTGAACGGGCCGTGCGCCCAGCCGAGCCGTCCCATCAGCGAAAGCTGATCGCTCGTGCCGCCGTCGCGGGTGGGCAGCGTGCCGTACTGCTCGACGCCGAACTGCAGCAGCTCGCCGTGCGCGAAGCGGCGTCCGAAGAACCCGCGGTAGAGGTTGGTCTGCAGGTCGCCGGTGGTGATGTCGGTGCGGGTGTACGGCGTGGTGCGGTCCACCGTCCAGGTGTCCAGATAGACGCGGACCTCCGACGCCGAGCGCTCCACCGTGATCCCCTGGATGGGCCAGAGCGGCAGATGGGCGAGGTCCAGTCCGGCGCCGCCGTGCGGATTGTAGGAGTCGTACTCCAGCCCGTCGAGGAACACGCGCACGCGCCGCGGGTCGCCCAGATAGGCAGCGGTCGTCGGTGTGGAGAGCCATCCCACGTGCAGCTCGGTGATCCCGGGGAGCCGGTCGAGCAGGTCGGCCACGCTCTGCGCACCGGTGGCGAAGATCTGATCCCGATCGAGATGGTAGCTCCCCGTGGGGTCGGCCGTCTGGGGCATCTCGGCGTGCGTGATCGGCGCCTTGACCGTGTCCGGCTTGACCGTGTCGGCCGGCAACGGGATATGCGGCGTGGTGTCCCGCTTCGCCGCGGTATCCCGCCGGGCGAGCGTGTCGCCGGGGGGAATCGTGTCGCGCCGGACGCCCGTGTCGCGCTTGATGAGCGTGTCGAGCCGGGTCAGCGAGTCGTGCCTGGCCAGCGTGTCGCGCTTGACGACGGTATCGCGCGCCTGGGCGCGGGCCGCCGACGGCAAACCGGCCCCGACCAGGAGGCCGAGGCCGGCGCACCAGATGAGCCGACGCGGGAAACGGCTCAGCGTGAGCGCCCCCGCACGAACTCGACGAAGATGCCCACCGGCACGCCCGTCGGACCGGACGGGATGTACCCGAGGTCGGTCTCGCTGTAGGCGGTGCCGGCGATGTCGAGGTGCACCCACGGGAACGCCTCGGCGAACTCGGCCAGGAAGAGCGCCGCGGTGATCGTGCCGGCGGCCCGGCCGCCCACGTTCTTGACGTCGGCGACCTCCGACTTGATGAGCGCCTTGTAGTCGTCCCAGATCGGCAGGCGCCACCCGCGCTCGCCCGCCCGCGCGCCCGCGTCCAGCACTTCCTGCACCAGCGCGTCGTCGGGGCCGAGCACCGCGGTGGCGGTGTGGCCGAGGGCGATCACGCAGGCGCCGGTGAGCGTCGCGGCGTCGAGCACCGCCGCCGGCTCGTAGCGCCGGGCGTACGACAGCACGTCGGCCAGCACGAGCCGCCCCTCGGCGTCTGTGTTGATGATCTCGATGTACTTGCCGAGGTGGCTCTTCACCACGTCGCCCGGATTCACCGCCGTGCCCGAGGGCATGTTGGTCGTCGAGCCGACGAGGCCGACGACGTTGATCGGCAGCCCGAGGCGGCCGATCGCCTCCATCGCGCCCAGTACGCCGGCGGCCCCGCACATGTCGTACTTCATCCACTCCATGCTGGCGGCCGGCTTGATCGAGATGCCGCCGGAGTCGAAGCACAGCCCCTTCCCCACGAGGGCCACGGGCTTGGCGCCCTTGGGGCCGTGCCGGTACTCCAGCGCGATGAGCCTGGGTTCCTGCGGCGTGCCCTGGGCCACGGCGAGGAACGAGCCCATGCCGAGCTCCTTCATCTCGGCGCGCCCCAGCACCGTGACCTCCATGCCGTGCCGCTTGGCGATGTCGCGCGCCGTGTCGGCCAGGTAGTCGGGAGTGCACAGGTTGCCGGGCATCATCCCCAGGGTGCGGGCCAGCGACTGCCCCTCGCCCAGCGCGGTGCCGGTGGCGACGCCCAGCCGGGCGGCCTCGGCGTCGGGCGAGACGATGACGGCGTCGGTGACGGGCGCGCGCCGCTCGGCTTCCGGCGGCGGCGTGCGGAGGTCGTCGTAGCGCCAGGCGCCGGCGATGAGCCCGACGGTGACGGCTTCGGCCTCGGTGGCGCT
>JBJKPA010000317.1:0-5832 GCA_046706905.1 Gemmatimonadaceae bacterium | reverse complement strand
CCCGTGCCGGTGATGCAGCTCGTGGAAATCATCCGCGGCCTGGCGACCAGCGACGCGACCACCGAGCAGGTGCTCACCTGGTCGAAGGCCGTGGGCAAGACGCCGGTCGAGGCGAGCGACTATCCGGGGTTCATCGCCAACCGGATCCTGATGCCGATGATCAACGAGGCGGTCTACTGTCTCATGGAAGGGGTCGGCACCGCCGAGGCGATCGACACCGTGATGAAGCTCGGGATGAACCACCCCATGGGCCCGCTCACGCTGGCCGACTTCATCGGGCTCGACACCTGCCTGGCGATCCTCGAGGTCCTGCACACCGGACTCGGCGACCCCAAGTACCGGCCGTGCCCGCTGCTCCGCAAGCACGTCGCGGCCGGGTGGCTGGGACGCAAGTCGGGACGCGGCTTCTACCAGTACTGACCGATGCCCTGGGCCCTCACCCCGCTCACCGAGGAGCAACGGGAGATCCAGCGCACGGCGCGCGAGTTCGCGCTGGCCGAGATCGCGCCGCACAGCGCGGCCTGGGACCGGGACGCGTACTTCGAGCCGGCGCTGGTGCCCAAGATGGGCGAGCTGGGCTTTCTCGGCATGATGATCCCCGAGGAGTACGACGGCCTGGGGCTCGACACCCTCACCTACCTCCTCGCGCTCGAGGAGATCGCGGCGGTGGACGCGTCGGTGGCGGTGATGATGAGCGTACACAATTCGTTGCCCACCCAGATGCTCCTGCGGTGGGGCACCGAGGAGCAGAAGAAGCGGTACCTGAGACCGATGGCGCGCGGCGAGATGCTGGGCGCCTTCGCGCTTTCGGAGCCCGACGCGGGCTCCGATGCCGCGTCGCTGCGCACGCAGGCCGAGCGCGACGGCGACCACTGGGTCCTGAACGGGACCAAGGCCTGGGTGTCGAGCGGCACCAAGGGCGACGTGATCCTCGCCATGGCGCGCACCGACACGCCGGCCGACCGGCGCGGGGCGCGCGGCATCAGCACGTTCATCGTCACGCCGGACATGCCGGGTTTCAGGATGGGCAAGAAGGAGGACAAGATGGGCCTCCGCGCCTCGCCCACCGTGCAGCTCGTGTTCGACAATCTCCGCGTGCCGGCCGCCAACCTGCTCGGCGAGCCCGGCAGCGGCTTCGTGTGCGCGATGCAGTCGCTGGACAACGGGCGGCTGGGGATCGCCGCCCAGGCGGTGGGCATCTCGCGCGCCGCGCTGGAGTACGCCGCGGCCTACGCCGCCGAGCGCCGGCAGTTCGGCAAGCCGATCAAGGAGTTCCAGGCCATCCAGTTCCGGCTGGCCGACATGGCGACGCGGGTGTCGGCGTCGCGGGCCCTGCTGCACGCGGCCGCCACGGCCAAGGATCGGGGCCAACCCGTGACACAGTTCGGTTCCATGGCCAAGTTGATGGCCAGCGAGACCGCCATGTGGGTCACCACGCAGGCGGTGCAGATCTTCGGCGGATACGGATACGTGAAGGACTATCCCGTCGAACGGTTGTTCCGCGACGCGAAGGTGACGGAGATCTACGAGGGCACCTCGGAGATCCAGCGCATCGTGATCGCGCGCGAGTTGTACTCCCAGCTCGGTTCCTCTTCCCTCTGAATTCGGACACCCCAAATGAAGATTTTCGATACGATCGCCGACATGGGGCACGAGCAGCTCGTCCTGTGTCAGGACGCCGCTTCGGGTTACCGCGGCATCATCGCCGTCCACAGCACGACGCTGGGCCCGGCCCTCGGCGGCACGCGCTTCTGGAGCTATGCGTCCGACGAGGACGCGATCGTCGACGCGCTGCGGCTGGCGCGCGGCATGACCTACAAGAACGCCGTCGCCGGGCTCAACCTGGGCGGCGGCAAGTCGGTGATCATCGGGGACAACCGCACCGCCGATCGCGAGATGCTCTTCCGCGCGCACGGCCGGTTCGTCGAGTCGCTGGGCGGCCGCTACATCACCGCCGAGGACGTGGGCACGAGCACGGCCGACATGGACTTCGTGCACATGGAGACCGACTACGTGAGCGGCCTCGCCGGCCGGTCGGGCGATCCGAGCCCGGTCACCGCGCACGGCGTGTTCCGCGCCATCCAGGCCTCGGCCAAGGAGACGTGGGGCTCCGACGACCTCACCGGCCGCACGGTGGCGGTGCAGGGCTGCGGCCACGTGGGCTACTACCTGTGCAAGGAGCTGCACGAGGCCGGCGCCAAGCTGGTCGTGACCGACATCGACGCCGAGCGCGTGAAGCGCGTGGTGAGCGAGTTCGGGGCGCGGGGCACCGACCTCGACGCGATCTACGGCGCCGAGGCGGAGATCTTCGCCCCCTGCGCGCTGGGCGCGGTGCTCAACGACCAGACCATCCCGCAGCTCAAGGTCGAGGTCGTGACCGGTGCCGCCAACAACCAGCTCCTCGACGAGGAGAAGCACGGCAAGGCGCTGGAGAAGAAGGGGATCCTCTACACCCCCGACTACGTGGCCAACGCCGGCGGCGTGATCAACGTCTACAGCGAGCTGGCCGGCTGGACCTCCGAACGCGCCTTCCGCAAGGCCGACGAGATCTACGACACCGTGCTCCGCGTGTTCGCCATCGCCAAGCAGGACAAGGTCGGCACGTACCTCGCCGCCGACCGGCTGGCCGAGATGCGCATCAAGACCGTGGGCTCGATGGTCCGCACCTGGCCCCAGTGGCCCAATAAGTAACCCATCATGACCGACGCCACGCGGATCGCCATCGCCGCCGACCACGCCGGCTTCGCGCTGAAGGAGAAGCTCGAAGCCGTGCTGGCCGGACTCGGCTACCAGGTCGAGGATCTGGGGACGGACTCCCCCGACGCCGCCGACTACGCCGACTACGGGCATCCGCTGGCGGCCGGGGTCTCCGACGGCCGCCTGCCGCGCGGCGTCCTGCTGTGCGGTACCGGCCTCGGCATGAGCTTCGTCGCCAACCGCTATCCGAACGTCCGCGCCGCGGTGAGCTGGACCCCCGAGATCGCCGAGCTGGCGCGCCGTCACAACGACGCCAACATCCTGGTGCTCCCCGCGCGCTTCGTCGACGACGAGACCGCCGTGGCGATCCTCAGGGCCTGGCTCGACACGCCGTTCGAGGGCGGCCGGCACCAACGCCGCGTCGTCAAGATCGAACGGTCCGATGCTTCACCCCCCTCCCCTTCCCCTTCTTCCTCCGCCGTCGGGGGCGAGACACGATGAATCACTGGATGGACTGGGACCGCTGTCCCCCGGGCGAGGCGCTCCGCGCCGGCGACCCCGAAGTCGCGGCCCTCATCGCACAGGAAATCGCGCGGCAGAACGAGGGCCTCGAGCTCATCGCCAGCGAGAACTTCGTCTCGCCGGCCGTGCTCGAAGCCCTCGGCTCTCCATTAACGAACAAGTATGCCGAGGGGCTGCCCGGGAAGCGCTACTACGGCGGCTGCGAGGTCGTGGACCGCATCGAGCAGATCGCGATCGACCGCGCCAAGCGGCTGTTCGGCGCCGACCACGCCAACGTGCAGCCCCACTCGGGCGCCCAGGCCAACATGGCCGTGTTCATGGCCGCCCTGAAACCGGGCGACACCTTCCTCGGCATGACGCTCTCCAACGGCGGCCACCTCACCCACGGCTCGCCGGTCAACTTCTCGGGGCTGCTCTTCAACGCCGTGTCCTACGGCGTGACCGACGAGGGGCTGCTCGACTACGACGACGTCCGCGCCAAGGCGCGCGAGCACCGGCCCAAGCTCATCATCGCCGGGTACAGCGCCTATTCGCGCGTCGTGGACTTCGCCGCCTTCGCCGACATCGCGAAGGAGGTCGGCGCCCTGCTCATGGTGGACATGGCCCACTTCGCCGGACTCGTCGCCGCCGGGGTGTATCCGTCCCCCGTGCCGCACGCCGACTTCGTGACCAGCACCACGCACAAGACGCTGCGCGGCCCGCGCGGTGGACTCATCCTGTGCCGCGCCGGGCACGCCAAGGCCGTGGACAAGGCCGTCTTCCCGGGTACGCAGGGCGGCCCGCTCGAGCACGTGATCGCCGCCAAGGCGGTCGCGTTCCAGGAAGCGCTCGACCCGACGTTCCGGGACTACTGCCGGCAGGTGATCGAGAACGCCCGGGCCCTCGCCGCGGCGCTCGCCGGCCACGGCTACCACATCGTGTCCGGCGGCACCGACAACCACCTCATGCTCGTGGATCTCCGCAACCGCGGCGACACGCTCACCGGCAAGGTGGCCGAGACGGCGCTCAACGCGGCCGGCATCACGGTCAACAAGAACACCGTGCCGCGCGAGACGCAGTCCCCGTTCGTGACGAGCGGCATCCGCCTCGGCACGAGCGCCGTGACCACCCGCGGCATGAAGGAGGCCGAGATGGCGCGCATCGCCGAGCTGATCGACCGCGTGCTGCGCGCTCCGGCCGACCAGGCGGTGATCGACGCCGTGCGCGCCGAGGCGCGTGCCCTGGCCGAGGCCTTCCCGCTGTACCCGAATCCGGCCGCTTCCGTCTCCGCATGAGCGAACCCACGAGTCGCGGCGCGCTCCCCCGGCTGCTCGGCTTCTGGAGCGCGGTCGCGGTACTCGTGGGCTCGACGATCGGGTCGGGCATCTTCCGCTCGCCGGCCGGCATCGCCGACCGGCTCCCCGGGCCGCTGGCGCTCTCCGCCGTGTGGGTCACCGGCGGCCTGTTCGCGCTGTGCGGCGCGCTCAGCCTGGCCGAGGTCGCGTCGGCCTTCCCGCAGACCGGCGGCGTGTACGTGTTCATCCGCGAGGCGTTCGGGCGGATGCCGGCGTTCCTGTTCGGCTGGTCGGAGCTGACCGTGATCCGCGCCGCGTCGCTGGGCGCGATCGCGATCACGTTCGCGGAGTACGCGATGCGCGTGGCCGGGTTCAACCCGTCGATCGCGCCGTACGACGCCTACGCGCACTACATCGCCGCGCTCGGCATCGCGCTGCTCGGCGCGGTGAACATCGTCGGGGTGAAATGGTCGTCGCTCGTCCTCAACCTGACGACGCTGGCCAAGTACGGCGGCCTGCTGTTCATCATCGTCTTCGCCCTCGCCCTCGGGCTGCCGCACACCGGCGGGTACTACACGCCCATCAATCCGCCTGGGAGCTTCACCGTCAGCGCGTTCGGGCTGGCGCTCGTGTCCACCCTCTGGGCGTACGACGGGTGGGCCGACCTGAGCTTCGTGTCCGGCGAGGTGCGCGACCCGCAGCGCAACATCCCGCGCGCGCTGATCACCGGCACACTGGCCGTCATCGCGATCTACCTGCTGGCCAACATCGCGTACCTGGCCGTCATGCCGGTGGGCCAGATGCGCCACTCGCCGCTCGTCGCCGCCGACGTGGCGCAGCGCGTGCTCGGCGAGCCCGGCGTCGCGTTCGTCGGGATCACGGTGATGCTGTCCACCTTCGGTTCGCTCACCGGGTCGCTCCTCACCGCGCCGCGCATCTTCTTCGCGATGGCCGACGACCGGCTGTTCTTCCGCCGCGTCGCCGCCGTGCACCCGAAATACCGGACACCCTGGGTCGCCATCGGGCTGAGCAGCGCCCTCGGCATCGTGTTCGTGCTGCTGCGGAGCTTCGACCAGCTCGCCGACACCTTCGTCACCGCGATCGTGCCGTTCTACGCGCTCGGCGTCGCGTCGGTGTTCCTGCTCCGCCGGCGGCCCGACTACAAGCCGCCCTTCCGCGTGCCGGGCTACCCGCTGGTGCCGGCGCTGTTCGTCCTCTCCACGGTGTATCTGCTGGTCAACGCGCTCTGGTCCCCCGACAGCCGGTGGGGCACGGCCGCGGTCCTCGGCGTCGTGGTGGCCGGCATCCCCGTGTACTACCTCACGGTCGGCCGCCGCGC
>JBJKPA010000316.1:0-12226 GCA_046706905.1 Gemmatimonadaceae bacterium | reverse complement strand
CCTCACCCTCTCGGTGGTACTGGGCGTGGCGATCGTCGTCTGGCCGTACGAGTCGCGGTGCGGGTTCGGGCTGTTCGCCTATCTGGCGGCCGTGACGGTGGTGGCGGTCAGCGGCGGGTGGAGCGCCGTCTGGACCTGGCGCCACCGCGCCGCTCGCGCCCACGTGCTCTCCCTGTTAATCCTCCTCTGGGGCCTCGTGCTCGGCTCCCTCGAAGTGCTTCCCCGGATCGGCTACGCGAAGCCGGACCTCAATCACCCCGCGACCTGGGTGTGCAAGTGACCGCCCGCCCGCGTCGCGCTTTTCCATAGCGACGGATCATGGCCAACACGTTCAAGAATTTCATCGGCGGCGCCTGGGTGGATCCCGTGGGCGGCGAATACTTCGAGAACCGCAACCCGGCCGACCGCGACGATGTGATCGGACGGTTCCCCAAATCGGACGCCCGCGACGTCGAGAAGGCGGTGGCCTCGGCCCGGCGCGGGTTCGAGGTCTGGCGGCGCACGCCGGCGCCGGCCCGCGGCGACGTGATGCGCCGGGCCGGCGATCTGCTGGTCAGGCGGAAGGAGGAGATCGCCGATCTGATGACCCGGGAGATGGGCAAGCCGCTCGCCGAGACCCGGGGCGACGTGCAGGAGGGGATCGACACCGCCTACTACGCGGGCACCGAGGGGCGCCAGCTGTTCGGGCGCACCGTGCCCAGCGAGCTGCGCAACAAGTGGGCGATGAGCTTCCGCCGGCCGATCGGCGTGTGCGGGATCATCACCCCGTTCAACTTCCCGCTGGCGATTCCGACGTGGAAGATCTTTCCGGCGCTGCTCTGCGGAAACGCGGTGATCTTCAAGCCGGCCGAGGACGTGCCGCACACCGGGCACGTGTTCGTCGAGATCCTGCTCGAGGCGGGCGTGCCGCCGGAAGTCGTGCAGCTCGTGCACGGCGTGGGCGAGCAGGCCGGCAAGGCGCTGGTGGAGCATCCCGACGTGCCGGTGATCTCGTTCACCGGGTCCACCGACACCGGGAAGCTGGTGGGCGAGACCTGCGGGCGGATGCACAAGCGGCTGTCGCTCGAGATGGGCGGCAAGAACGCGCAGATCGTGCTCGACGACGCGGACCTCGACCTGGCGCTGGACGGCGTTTTGTGGGGGGCGTTCGGCACCACCGGGCAGCGGTGCACGGCGACCAGCCGCCTCGTGCTGCAGGGCGGGATCCACGACGCGTTCCTGGGGCGGCTGGTGGAGCGCGTGAAGAAGCTGCGGTTGGGCGATGGCCGACAGGGCGGCACCGACGTCGGCCCGATGATCAACGAGGCGGCGATCCGGAAGACCGAGCACTACGTGGACGTCGGGCAGTCGGAGGGGGCGGACCTCCTCTGCGGCGGCCGCCGGGCCACGGGAAAGGGGCTGGAGAAGGGCTGGTACTTCGAACCGACGATCTTCGCCCGGGTAGAAGCGGGTATGCGGATCGAGCAGGAGGAGATCTTCGGTCCCGTCCTCTCGGTGCTCCGGGTGAACACGCCCGACGAGGCCTTCGCGATCAACAACGACGTGAAGTACGGGCTCTCGTCGTCGCTGTACACGCGCGACGTGAACCTGGCGTTCCGGGCGCTGAACGAACTCGACAACGGGATCACGTACGTCAACGCGCCGACGATCGGCGCCGAGGCGCACCTGCCGTTCGGCGGCGTGAAGCAGACCGGGAACGGCCACCGCGAGGGCGGGTGGGAGGTATACGACTTCTACTCGGAGACCAAGGTCGGGTACGTGGACTTCTCGGGGGCGCTGCAGCGGGCGCAGATCGACAATTACTGAGCGGCCGGCGGGGTGGGGGCGGGGAGCGCCCCCCTCCTTGCATCCCTTCCCGGTCGCGATTAATTCCAGAATGACACCGGATCACGGCGGCGCCGTGTCGCAGTCGAGCTACTCCCACCTCCTCTGAGCCGTGATCACGATTCGTGCGGGACGCGAGGTTGCATGGCAGTGACGGACACCGGATCGGCGGAGAAGCCGACCTCCCCGGCGCACAGCGTGACGCCGGAACAGCGCACCGAAGCCCTGCGCGCGGCGAACCGCCAATGGCGCCCGCTGGCCTTCCTGTGGGAGTGGACCAAGATCTTCTGGATCTCGGTCGCCCTGTTCCTCGTCATCCGCACCTTCTTCGTCGAGGCGTTCAAGATCCCCACCGGCAGCATGGAAGACACGCTCATGGTGGGCGATTTCCTGCTCGTCAACAAGCTCGCCTACGGCGCCGAGATCCCGTTCACGCACGACCGCCTGCCGGCGCTCGAGCACCCCAAGTTCGGCGACGTGATCGTGTTCGACTGGCCGGTGGACCCGACCAAGAACTTCGTGAAGCGGCTCGTCGGCCTGCCCGGCGACACGCTGCAGATGCGGAACGGGATCCTGATCCGCAACGGGCACGTGGTGCACGAGAACTACGTGCTGCGCGAGGATCCGGGCGACGATCCGTCCAGCGGCGAGGAGTTCGCCTGGCAGCGCGACTATCTGGTGCGCAGCGCGGGCGCCGCGGCGTCGGGGTATCATCCGTCACGCAACGACTGGGGGCCGCTGGTCGTCCCTCCTAAGCATTACTTCGTGCTGGGCGACAACCGGGACGATTCCCTGGATAGCCGGTACTGGGGATTCGTGCCGGACTCCCTTGTCACCGGGACCCCCATCCTGATCTATTACAGCTATGCTCCGGACTCGAACCAGGCGCTGGCGTGGGTGACCCACGTGCGGTGGAACCGCCTGGGCGAGTTCGTTCACTGATTCACCCGTCCCACCACCATCCGCTCGCGCCCTTCGCCGGGCACCTCGCCTGAGCGCCTGAGTTCGTCGTCACCAGGAGTCGTCGGTCGCATGCCAACGCCGGGCCCCAAGAAGACCTCGTTCGAGGAAGGCTCACTCGACCAGTACCTCCGCGACATCAGCGCCTATCCGCTGATCTCGCGCGAGGAAGAGGTCGAGCTGGCGCGGCGCATCCGCAAGAACGACCAGGAGGCGCTGGACAAGCTCGTGCGGTCGAACCTCCGGTTCGTCGTCTCGGTGGCCAAGAAGTACCAGAACCAGGGCGTCTCGCTGGCCGACCTGATCAACGAGGGCAACCTCGGCCTCATCCGGGCGGCCCACAAGTTCGACGAGACCAAGGGCATCAAGTTCATCTCGTACGCCGTGTGGTGGATCCGCCAGGCGATCCTGCAGGCGCTGGCCGAGCAGAGCCGCATCGTGCGCGTGCCGCTCAACCGGGCCGGCACCCTGCACCGGATCGGGAAGCGGGCCAACGTGCTGCTCCAGGAGCTGGGGCGCGAGGCCACGCACGCCGAGATCGCCGACGGGATGGACATCAGCGAGGAGGAGGTCGCGAAGACGATGTCCATCTCGCAGACCCATCTCTCGCTGGACGCGCCGCTCACCCCGGGCGAGGACAACAAGCTCCTCGACTACCTGCCCGACAACCTCAATCCGACCCCCGACGAGCAGACCTTCGAGAAGGCGCTCACCGAGTCCATCGAGGAGGCGCTGAGCCACCTCAAGGAGCGGGAGTCGAAGATCCTGCGTCTCTACTTCGGCCTCGGCGACCAGGCCGAGCCGATGACGTTGGAGGAAATCGGCGCGCTGCTGGGGATCACGCGGGAGCGGGTCCGGCAGATCAAGGAGAAGGCGCTCAGTCGCTTGCGGCATGTGAGCCGGGCGAGGGCACTCGAATCCTATCTGGGGTAGGACGGTAGGACGGTAGGACGGCACGCCTCGGATCAGCGCCCGGCGCGGTCCGGACGATCGCGGAGACGGGCGATCAGCCGCGCGAGCATCCGCTTCACGGACATCGTCTGACGAGCGAGTGCCTCCAGGTCTTCGCGGCGGCCGAACTCCAGGCTCACCGCGAGTGCCGACTGGAACTCCAATTCACTGGCCGAGCCCAACGCGATGTGTAGGAAGGAGACCAGCGCCGTGTTTCCCTGGCGGCCGCACCCTTCCGCGATGTTCGACCCGATGGAGATCGCGGCGCGGCGCATTTGCGCGGAGAGCCCGAATTGCTCACGCGGCGGGAATGTGGAGGTCGCCCCGTAGGTGAGCCTGGCGAGCGACATCGCCTCCTGCAGCACGCGGAGATTGTTTGGATTCTGCATCTCTCATTTTGACGTGAAGCACCCGCGACCCCATCACCAATGGCTGGCGCCTCGCATCGAATCCTTGCATTGTCCTCGTAGCTCACGCATCACCGTCCTACCGTCCTACCGTCCCCATGCCCCAATCCGCCTCCTTCGACATCACCACCGGCGTCGACCTCCAGGAAGTCGACAACGCCGTCAACCAGGCCCAGAAGGAGATCGCCCAGCGCTACGACTTCAAGGGCTCCAAGGCGTCCATCGAGTTCAAACGCGCCGAGGGGCTCCTCGTGCTCGTCGCCGACAGCGACTTCCAGATGAAGGCCCTGTTCGACGTCCTCCAGGGACGCCTCATCAAGCGCGGCGTGCCGGTCAAGAACCTCGAGATCGGCGAGGTCAAACCCGCCGCCAACGACACGGTGCGCCGCGAGGTGAAGCTCAAGACGGCCCTCGACTCCGACACCGCCCGCAAGGTCGCTGCGGCGATCAAGGACGCCAAGCTCAAGAAGGTCCAGGCCGCCATCCAGGGCGACCACGTCCGCGTCAGCTCCCCCTCCAAGGACGACCTCCAAACCGCCATGGCCCTCCTCCGCGGCCAGGACTTCGGCGTCGAGCTGCAGTTCGGGAACTACCGCTAGCGCGCCTCGGCCATCACGGGGTGACCCCGGCCGCTCGCCGGAGGTGGTCGGAAGTAGGAGCGCGCGCGGAGGCGTGTGCGAGGTCGGCCACCACTTGCCGTCCTACCGTCCTACCGTCCTACGGTCCTACCGTCTTACCGGTTAGTTTCAAACCCGTGAAGGTCTCCTTCGTCACCCTCGGCTGCGACAAGAACACGGTGGACTCGGAGCGGTATCTGGCGCAGCTCGCCGACCGCGGCGCCGAGCTCGCCCCCGACGCCGAGCAGGCCGACGTCGTCGTCATCAACACCTGCGGCTTCATCGACGCCGCCAAGCGCGAATCCATCGACGCCATCGTCGAGGCCGGCCGCCTCAAGTCCGCCGGCCACGCCCGCGCCGTCGTCGCCGTGGGATGCATGGTCGAGCGCCACAAGGACGAGTTGGCCGCCGAGCTCCCCGAAGTGGACCTCTTCCTCGGCGCCTCCGAGATGGACCGGCTGGTGCCGGAGCTGGCCGCACGCGGCCTCATCCGCGACGTCCCCGAGCCGCACCCCGGCGTGCGCCTGTTCGCCGGCGGCATGGCGCACATCCGGTACCTCAAGATCAGCGAGGGATGCGATCACGGGTGCGCCTTCTGCGCCATCCCGCTCATGCGCGGCCGGCACCGCTCGTTCGCCCTCGACGAGGTGGTGCGCGAGGCGCAGCTCCTCGAGGCCCAGGGCGCCCGCGAGGTGAACCTCGTGGCCCAGGACCTGGCGCACTACGGACGCGACCGCCGCGACGGCACCGGGCTCCCCCAGCTCCTCGAGGCGCTGGTCGGCGAGACGTCGCTCCCCTGGATCCGGCTCCTCTACGTCTACTCGGCGGGGCTCACGCCCGACCTGCTCGACCTCATGGCGCGCGAGCCGCGGGTCGTGCCGTACCTCGACATGCCCATCCAGCACGCCTCCGACGCGGTGCTGGCGCGCATGCGGCGCCCCGAGGGGCGGGCCACGGTGCTCGACCGCGTGGCCCGCATCCGCGCCGCCGTGCCCGACGTCGCCATCCGCACGACCTGCATCGTGGGATTCCCCGGCGAGACCGACGACGACTTCGCGCGGCTATTAGCGTTCCTGGAAGAAGTCCAGTTCGACCGGGTCGGCGCCTTCACGTACTCCGCGCAGGAGGGGACGCGCGCCGCCGAGCTCGACGACGACGTGCCCGAATCGGTCAAGCGGGAGCGGCTCGAGCGGCTCACCGAGCTGCAGCGCCTGGTCACCGCCGACCGCTACGAGGCCCGCGTGGGGCGCACGGTGCGCGCCATGGTGGACCGCGTTCACGACGACGGCATGGTCCAGGCGCGCACCGTCTGGCAGGCCGACGACGTCGACGGCGTCACCTGGCTGGACGGCGAACCCGGCCCGCCGGGGTCGCTCGTCGACGTCACGATCGAGGACGTGGACGACTACGACTTCCGCGCGTCGGTCGCCGGGCTGGTCTCGGTGCCCGCCAGACCCACCAAACGCCGGCCGCTCCCCGTGGCGGCCGCCACCATGGGGAGCTACGGACGATGAGCACGCCGTCGCGGTCGGCCGAGATCATGCGGCGCTCGCGGGAGATCTTTCCCGGCGGGGTCAACTCGCCGGTGCGCGCCTTCGGCGGCGTGGGCGGCACCCCGGTCGTCGCCGAGCGCGGCGAGGGCTGCCGGCTCTACGACGTGGACGGACGCGAGTACATCGACTTCGTGCTGTCGTGGGGCCCGCTCGTGCTGGGGCACGCGCCGCCGGCGGTGCTCGACGCCCTGGACGACGCGATGCGGCGCGGCACCAGCTTCGGCATGCCGACCGAACTCGAGCTCCGCCTCGGCCTGCTGATCCGCGAGCGGATGCCCCACCTGGAGCGGCTGCGTTTCGTGTCCAGCGGCACCGAGGCCACGATGAGCGCGGTGCGCGTGGCGCGCGCCGTCACCGGGCGCGACGGGATCCTCAAGTTCGACGGCTGCTACCACGGCCACGCCGACTCCTTCCTCGTGAAGGCGGGCTCCGGCGTCGCCACGCTGGGGCTTCCCAACTCCCCCGGCGTTCCGTCGGCGCTGGCCGAGCTCACGTTCGTGGCGCCGTACAACGACGTCGCCGCCGTGGAGCGGTTGATCGCGGAGCAGGGCCCGCGCATCGCGGCGATCATCGTCGAGCCGGTGGTCGGCAACGCGGGCTTCATTCCGCCCGACCCCGCGTTCCTGCCCGCGCTCCGCCGCCTGGCCGACGCGTCGGGCGCCGTGCTGATCTTCGACGAGGTGATGACGGGATTCCGCATCGCCCCGGGCGGCGCCCCCGAGCGGTTCGGCGTGACGCCCGACCTCACGACGCTGGGCAAGGTGATCGGGGGCGGCCTCCCGGTGGCCGCGTACGGCGGCCGCGCCGACCTCATGGAGCGCGTCGCGCCCGCCGGCCCGGTGTACCAGGCGGGCACGCTGTCCGGCAATCCGCTGGCCATGGCCGCCGGCTACGCGACGCTCCGCATGCTGACGCCGGAGCTCCACCGCCGCATCGAGGCCCGCACCGCGGCGCTCGTGCGCGGCTTCGCCGAGATCGCGGCCCGCCGCGGCGTGCCGTTCAACGCGCAGCACGCCGGCTCGATGTGGGGGTTCTTCTTCCGCGCCGAACCCGTGCGCGACTTCGCCGACGCGAAGACCTCCGATACGGATTTGTTCAAACGCTTCTTCCACGAGGCGCTGGCGCGCGGCGTGTACCTCGCGCCCTCTCCCTTCGAGGCGGCCTTCATGTCGGCCGCCCACGGCGACGACGACGTGGGGCAGGCGCTGGAGCGGATCGACGCCGCGCTCGGAGCCGCGCGTGCTTGACCGGCGCCTCCTGCTCGCGCTGGTCACCGTCGGCACACTCGTCGGCTGCTCCACCATCCTCTACGGCCGCTCGTCGTCCACCCCCGCCATGGGCGGAACGCTGGCCCGCGGGCTCCCCTGGGTGGCCCTCCCCACGCCGGACCCCGAGCACCTGATCCGCGTCGCCCTGCGGACCACGGCCAACACGGTGCGCATCTCGGCCACCGGGAGCTGGCGCTTCTACGAGGCCGACGGCCGGACCTTTCTCGCCAGCGGCAACGCCAACGAGCCCTGGCGCGTGGAGCACGCGGGGCGCGACGTGCGCGCCATCCGCAGCGACGGCATGCCCACCGTGTGGAAGCCCGACGCGATCGTCGCCGCCGCCGACGATCCGGCGGCCGACATGCTCGTCGACGGCAAGCCGTATCGCGGCGAGCTGCGGCTCGTGGGCACCGACACCGGCATCGTCGTGATCGAGACGGTGGGCGTCGAGCAGTACCTCCGCGGCGTCGTGCCGCTGGAGCTGGGCGACAACGAGCCGCGCGACTCGGCGGCCATCGAGGCCCAGGCGGTCGCGGCGCGCAGCTACACCTACACGCACCTCGCCGAGCCCGAAGCCGATGCCTACGACCTCACCAACGGCACCGACGACCAGGTGTACGGCGGCGTGGACGCCGAGACGGCGGCCGGGAACGCGGCCGTCGCCGCGACCGCCGGCATCGTGGTCACCTACGGCGGGCGCGTGGTGAACGCGCCCTACTTCTCGACCTGCGGCGGCGAGACGGCCGCGCCGTCGGAGGTCTGGCACACCCCCGACGAGCCGTACCTGCGGCCGGTGAGCGACCGGATTCCCGGCACCGACCGCTACTACTGCGACATCTCGCCGCGCTTCCGCTGGACGCGGACGTTCACGGGATCGGAGCTGGACGCCGCGGTGGCCCGCTACCTGGCCCGCTATACCTCGGTGCCCGGAGGCGACCCCGGACCGGTGCGCGACGTGTCGGTGGTCAACCGGACGCAATCGGGGCGGGTGGGCCGGCTCCGCGTGCAGACCACCCTCGGGACGTTCATCCTCCGGGGGAACGACATGCGGTACGTCCTGCGGTCGGTCGGTGGCGAGATCCTCAACAGCACGTATTTTTCCGTCGCGGCCGAGCGGACGAAGGCGGGCGTGCTGACCCGCCTCGTGCTCGACGGCCGGGGCTACGGCCATGGGGTCGGGATGTGTCAGTGGGGCGCGATCGGCCGGGCACGGGCCGGACAGGACTTCCGCACCATCCTGCGCACGTACTATCCCGGGACCGCCCTCGGCGTGGTGCAGTAGAACCGCGGAATTCCGGAGAACCCTCGACCCCATGGCGGATCGCGTTCGCGTCGGACTGGTGGGCACGGGAGCCATCGCGCAGCTGGCGCACCTCCCGGTGCTGAGCCGCATGCGCGACGTGCAGCTCGTGGCGGTGTGCGACAACGACCTCGCCAAGGCGCGGGCGCTGGCCGAGCGCTTCGAGGTCGCCGACGTCGTGACCGACATCGAGGATCTGCTCGAGCTGGACATCGTGGACGCGGTGATCGTGGCCACGCCCAACCACCTGCACGAGCCGCACGTCCTGAGCGCGCTGGCCGCGCACAAGCACGTGCTGTGCGAGCGCCCGCTGGCCCTGTCGGCGCGCGGCGTGGAACGGCTGCTCGCCGCCGCCGAGCGCGCCGAGCGGTGCCTGACGGTGGCCAACAATCATCGGTTCCGCTCCGACGTGCAGGCGCTGGACCGCTTCCTGCGCGGCGGCGAGCTGGGGCCGGTGATCGGCGTGCGCGCGGGCGCCTACCACTTCAGCCGTCCCGACGCCGGCTGGCGGATGCGCCGCGCCGAGTCGGGGGGCGGATCGTTCTTCGACTACGGGCTGCCGCTGCTCGATCTCACGCTCTGGCTCAACGACTTCCCCGGCGTGGCGCGGGTGAGCGCGCACCTCCATCGGGTGGCGGGCGCCGCGAGTGTCGAGGACGCGATGCTCGTCCAGCTCGAGTGCGCCAACGGCATGTCGGTGGGGCTCGACGTGTCGGGCGCCTACGTCGGCGAGGAGGAGCGCTGGTGGTTCGAGGTGCTGGGCGGGCGGGGCAGCGCGCGCCTGGCGCCGCTGCGCGTGGTCAAGGAGCTGAACGGCCGCCCCGCCGACGTCTCGCCCACCGGCGCCGCGGGGCGTGAGAGCGCGTTCATGCAGTCGTACCGCGCCGAGCTGGCCCACTTCTTCGCGGCCGTGCGCGGCGAGACCCCGTACGAGGCGCCCACGGACCAGGTCACCCTGCACCGCGTCGTCGAGGCGATCTACCGGTCGGCCGACGCGGGGAGCGAGATCCGCCTGTGAGCGTGCGACTGTTCCGCCCGCGCCGCGCCGAGCTGATCGCGACGATCGCCTCCGCGGCGCTGTTCTTCTTCGCCTTCCCGCCCTTCCGGTTCGTCGGGCCGGTGTTCGTCTGCCTCGTGCCGTTCGCGGTCGTCATCGCGCGCGCGGCCGACCGCGGCGAGTCGGTGTGGGAGGGCGTGCGGATCGGCATGTGGTTCGGCCTCTTCGCCTACGGCGCGAGCATCTACTGGATCGCCACCGCGCTGCTCATCTTCACGAACCTCGCGATCCTCGGCTATTTGGGCGCCGTGTTCGTGATGGCCGTGGTGGTGGCCGCCACGGGCGGCGCGCTGTACGCGGCGCGGCGCGTCACGAAATGGCCGATGGCGGCGCTGCTGCCGTTCGTCTGGGTGGCGTCGGAGATGGCGATCAACCATCTCTCCGACCTCGCGTTCCCCTGGCTCCCCCTCGGACTCGCCGTCACCCATACGCCGGTGCTCGCCCAGATCGCCGACATCGGCGGCGTGCACTTGGTGAGCTTCTGGATCGCGCTCACGAACGGGCTGGTGGCCGACATGTGGCTGCACCGCGACCGGCGCCGGGCCAACCTGTGGCGCGGCGCTGCGATCGCCGGAATGGTCGTGGTCGTCGCCGCCTACGGCGAGTGGCGGATGCACACCGTGCCGCTGCGCCCGTTGGGCCGCGTGGGCATCGTGCAGCCCAACATTCCCGAAGACGAGAAGTGGCAGGCCGACAACCTCAAGAACATCATGGGGATCATGGCCAAGGGCACGCACGAGGTCCTGGCCAAGAATCACCCGGAGCTGGTGGTGTGGCCCGAGGTCGCGCTGCCCGACCTCATGTTCCGCCACCCCGAATGGGTGGATTCGCTGCGCGACCTGTCGGGCAATTCCGACACGCCGCTCCTCACCGGGTTCATCGATTTCATTGTCCACACGCCCACGAACTACCAGATCTACAACGCCGCCCTGCTCATGGACGCCAACGGCGTGCAGACGCAGCCGGCGTACCACAAGCGGCGGCTCGTGCCGTTCGTGGAGCGGACGCCGTTCATTCCCCCGAGCTGGATGCGGTGGGCCGGCCAGTACCTGGGCGGCGACTACAGCATCGGCGCGGGCCCCATCATCTACCACGTGCCCTTCGGCAGCTTCGGCGTCCTGATCTGCTACGAGTCCATCTTCCCCGGCGAGTCGCGGCAGTACCGGAACGACGGCGCGGACTTCCTGATCAACATCACCAACGACGCCTGGTTCGGGCACAGCAACGCGCCCTACCAGCACTTCTCGCATCTCGTCCTGCGCGCGATCGAGAATCGCGTCGCCATCGTGCGCTCGGCCAACACCGGCATCTCGGGTTGGATCGACCCGCTGGGCCGGATCCGCGCCGCGACGCCGATCTTCGAGCCCGAGCAAAAGACGTACACGATGGAAACGAGCGACGCGCACACGCTCTACGACCGGTTCGGCGACCTGATCGGCCTGCTGTCGGTCGCCGTCACCCTCGCCCTGGCCGGGCGCGACTTCTGGCAGCGGCGCGTCGAGAAGCGGCGGCTCGCGTGAACGCGTCGGTCGGGATCGACGTCGGCGGCACCTTCACCGACCTCGTCGCCATTCAGAAGAACGGCACGGTGGACGCGCGCAAGGTCCTGAGCACGCCCGCCGACCAGAGCGAGGGCGTGGAGGCCTCGCTCCGCGCGCTCGACCAGCGCGACCTGGAGCGCGTGGTGCACGGCACCACGGTGGCCACCAACATGCTGCTCGAGCGCGCCGGCGCCCGCGTCGTGCTCTGCGCCACCGCGGGATTCACGGATCTGCTCGAGCTGCGCCGGCAGGTCCGCGCCTCGCTGTACGACCTCACGCGGCACCACCCGCCGCCGCTCGTCAGCCCCGACCGCGTCGTGCCCGTGGACGAGCGCATCGGTCCCGACGGCGTGCTGCGCCCGCTCCTGCCGCCCGCGATCACCGAGGCGGTGGACCGCGTGGCGGCGCTCCAGCCCGACATCGTGGCCGTCGCCTTCCTCCACGCCTACCGCGATCCGTCGCACGAGCAGCTCCTCGCCGCCGCGCTGCGCCAACGGCTGTCCGGTGTCGAGGTCGTCTGCTCGTCCGACGTCTTTCCCGAAATCCGCGAGTACGAGCGCACCACGACCACGGTGGCCGAGGCGTATCTGCGCCCCGGCGTGGCCCACTACGTGCGGCGGCTGGCCGAGCGGCTGCGCGCGATGTCGCTGCCCGCCCTCGGCGTCATGACGTCGAGCGGCGGGATGCGCACCGCCGCCGACGCGTCGTCCAGCGCCGCGCAGCTCGCCCTCTCCGGCCCCGCTGGCGG
>JBJKPA010000315.1:0-3203 GCA_046706905.1 Gemmatimonadaceae bacterium | reverse complement strand
CCCCGCGCTCGATCGCCTCCTCCAGCGCCGCGACCGCCAGCGCCTCGACGTGCAACGCGTCGGCGCCGGTGCCCTCGCGCGCGCCCAGCGCGAACACGATGTCACCGTCGAACGACGAGCCGGCCGGCGAGATGCGGTGGAAGAGCGCCGCCCCCGCCGCCCGGGCGAGCTGGTTGAGCTGCACGCGGTCCAGCGCCGCGTTGGTCGCCACCACGGCGAGCGTCGTGTTGCGCATCCGCTGCTCGGCGGCCAGCGCGGCCATGCGGTGCGGATTGTCGACCAGCATCCGCGACGCGTTGAGGAACCCGCCGCCGTCGGCCCGCGCGCCGGCCAGCACGTTCCCCTCGCCGTCGTGGACGTCGCCGAAAGCGTTCACCACCGCCACCGCGCCCACCGCCACGCCGGCGGACTCGCGCATCGCGCACCCCACGCCACCCTTCATGGCGCGGCCGATCCCGGCCGCCTTGCCCACCGTGGCGCCCGTGCCCGCGCCCACGCTCCCCTCGGCCACGTCATGCGGCGTCGCGGCGTCGGTGGCCGCGTAGCCCATCTCAGCCGTGGGCCGCGCGTCGAATCGCCCCAGCGGACCGAGATCGAAGATCACCGCCGCGGGCACGATCGGCACCACGCCGTTCCCGATGGGGAAGCCGCGCCTGCGCTCCTCGAGCCAGCGCATCACGCCGCCGGCCGCGTCCAGCCCGTAGGCCGAGCCCCCGGTGAGCAGCACGGCGTCCACGCGGTCGGCCAGCGCGTCGGTGCCCAGCGCGTGCAGCTCGCGCGATCCGGTGGCGCGGCCGAACACGGCAACCCCGCCGCGGAATCCGTGCTCCACACCGCGGACCACGGTACACCCGGTGCCCGCGCCGGCGTCGGTGGCGTGCCCCACCGCGACGCCGACGCGCGCGAAGTCCACCGGCACTCAGGCGCTCGGATTGGGGGCCGCGGCCGCCTGCTTGGCCTGACACTCCCGGCACCGCACCACGCCCTTCATGTTGCACACGACGCAGATGAACGTGCCGCAATCCACGCACGGATATCCTTCCGATGCCCGCTCCTCGTTTCCGCAGGCCCGGCAGGTCATGGCGTCGTGTTCCTTGATCTCTTCGGTCATCGTGCTCCTCCGGTCGGCACCGGTTGCCCCGCCTCGATGCCGTATTCCTTGATCTTCTTGATGAGCGTGGCGCGCGAGATGCCCAGCTCCTTGGCGGCCCGCGTCCGGTTGCCGTCGTGGGCGCGCAGCGTGCGGTCCACGTGCTGGCGCTCGACCTCGGCCAGCGTGCGCGGCACGTGGTGCTCGACGTTGAGGCCCGAGGCGTCGCGCACCTCCGCCGCCAGATGCGGCGCGGCGATGGCGGGCGCGCCGCGGCCCACGATCATCGCGCGCTCCAGCACGTTGCGCATCTCGCGGATGTTGCCGGGCCAGGAGTACTTGAGCAAACGCTCGAGGGCGTCGTCCTCCAGCTCGGTGGGCCCTTCGGGGAGATTGACGTGCAGCTCCTCGATCAGGTGCGCGATCAGCTCCACCAGGTCCTCGCGGGCCCGGGCGCGCAGCGGCGGGAGGTTGATCGGCATCACGCTCAGGCGGTAGTAGAGATCCTCGCGGAACCGTCCCGCCGTCACCTCGGCCACGAGGTCGCGGCTCGTGGCCGCGATCAGCCGCACGTCCGCCTGCACCTCGCGCGTGCCGCCCTGGCGGCGGAAGCTCTTGCCCTCGAGCACGCGCAGCAGCTTGGGCTGCAGGTGCGCGTCGAGATCGCCGATCTCGTCCAGGAACAGCGTGCCGCCGCTGGCCACCTCGAGCAGTCCCGGCCGGTACACGTCCCCGTCGGACGACGTCCCCTGTTCCACGCCGAACAGCTCGGAGTCGAGCGACGCCGCGGTGAGCGCGGCGCAGTTGACCTCCACGAACCGCTGCGTGGCGCGCGGGCTCTGCCGGTGCATCGCGTCGGCCACGCGCCCCTTGCCCGTGCCGACCTCGCCCACGAGCAGGACCGTCGTGCGGTCGCTGCGTGCCAGCAGGTCGATCTGCGCCGCCAGCTCGCGCATCGGGGGAGACGAGCCGAGCAGCGCGCGCGCGGGCAGCGTGCCGCGCCGCTCGGAGAGGTACAGGTTCATCCGGCGGAGATGCGCCTTCTCGAATGCGCGCTCGGCGGCCGCCCCGAGGTGCGCCAGCTCGACCGGCTTGGTGAGGAAGCTCTCGGCCCCCGCCTGCATGGCCCGCACGGCCAGCGACACGTCGCCGTGCCCGGTGATCATGATGACCACCGGGTTCTCCTCCTTGATCCGCTCGAGCACGTCGAACCCGCTGATGTCGGGCAGGCGCAGGTCGAGCAGCACGAGGTCGGGGCGCCGCTGCTTGACCAGCGTGACCGCCTCCTCACCCGTGTACGCCTTCATCACCTGATGCCCCTTGCGTTCGAAGAACGCTCCGAGGAAGGAGGTGATGTCGCGCTCGTCGTCGACGATCAGGACGGAAGACATGCGTTGCGGCTGCGTGGGAGGAGGGCCGGCGGGCCGGAATCATGGCTCGGGGCTGCCAAGAGAATGGCCGTTCGCCGCCCGGGGAGCAACCCTGGGTCAGGCACCGGCGGGAACGAGCACGCGGCCTGCCCCCGGCAGGACGCGGGCGTCGAGCTCCCCGGGCGGCAGCAGCTCCCCGTCCGCCTCGGCGCGGCACGGCGGAATCGTGGTCACCCGCACGTGGCGGCCGCGGAAGAAATGCGTGAGCCCGTCGTCGGGAAAGCGGCCACGCAACATGCGCCACGACACGCGCAGGGCCTGGCCCAGCGTGCGCGGCGCGTACACCGCGACGTCCAGCAGGCCGTCGTCCGGCCTGGCGCCCGGCGCGAGGGTGATGATCCCGTTCAGCACCACGCCCACGTTGGCGAGCAGCAGCGAGAGCGCGTCCACCTCGTACACCACGCCGTCCACCGCGATGCGGGCGCGGAACCGCTCGCCCGCGCGGGCGCTGTGGATCGCCGCCTGCGCTCCGGCCAGCACGTACGCCGCCACGCCGAGCTGCCGCTTCAGCTCGGTGGGCGTATTCTCGATCATCGCCACGTCGATGCCGACTCCGGCGGCGACCGCGAACAACCCGGCCCGCTCCAGCCGCACGAGGTCGATCGTGCGCGCCTGCCCCGCGCACAGGGCGCGCGCGGCGCGCGCCGGATCGAGCGGCACGCCCAGCGCCCGCACGAACAGGT
>JBJKPA010000314.1:0-3300 GCA_046706905.1 Gemmatimonadaceae bacterium | reverse complement strand
GACCCACGGCGAAGACGAGCACGGGGAGGTCGAGGCGGATCCCGGCGGGAGGGAGCAGGCCCGATGACGCGACGTGCGGGGCGATGCGGAGCAGGGCGACGGCCAGGCACACGCCCAGCGCCCCCGCGCTCACGCCCAGCAGCGCGTGCTCGGTGAGGAGCTGGCGGACGAGCCGCCCACGACCGGCCCCCAGTGCCGACCGCAGCGACAACTCGGCGCGGCGCGCGAGCCCGCGGGTGACGAGGAGACCGGCGGCGTTCGTCAGGGCGATCAGCAGCACGAGCGCCACGGCAAGCGAGAGAATCACGAGCGGCGGCCGCACGTCGCCGACGACGCGATCCGCGAACGACTGGACCCGCGCGATGCGAGACGCGGGGTCTCCGAGCGACGCGGCCGGGTACCGCCGGAGGTAGTCCGCGAAGGCGGCGTGCGCCTGCGGAAGCGTCACGCCGCGGCGCAAGCGCGCGACGATCTGGCTGGGGAATCCGGCCGCGGGGCCCGGGGCGCCGGGGAACATTCGCTCGACGGGGGCCATGGACACCCAGACGTCGGTTCCTGCCGGGAAGTCGAAGCCCGCGGGCGCGACGCCGACGATGGTCTCGGGGCCGTTGATCATGGCCACGGACTTGCCGATCACCGAGCGGTCGCCACCGAAGTCGCGTTGCCACGCCCGGTAGCTGAGCACGACCGACGGGTTGGCTCCCGCCGCGTCGTCCGCCGAGTTCAACAGGCGGCCGGCGGCGGGAATCGCGCCCAGCACGGGAAAGAAATTCCCACCGACGAACATCGCCGTCACCGGGAACAGCCGATCGCCGAAGCGCGCGGCGAAGGGCACCGTTCCCTGCAGGGCGATGGGCGCAACGCTCGCAAATACGTGGCGCGACTCGGCGAGGCCGGCGACGCCGGAGCTGGGCAGGCCGATGGGCGCGTTGTCGCGGCCAGCGTTCGTCGCCGAGAAAACCACGACGCGGCTCTGGTCTCGAATGGGAAGCGGCCGGAGGAGGACCGTGTCGATGACGCCGAACGCCGCGGTCGTGGCGCCGATGCCGAGCGCCAGCGTCAGGACGAGGACGGCGGTGAGGCCCGGTCGCTTGAGCAGCATCCGCAACCCGAATAGGGTGTCGTGGCGCAAGCCATCGAAGCGTGGAAAGCGGAACCGAGGCCCGGGGTTCGCGGACATGGCGGGGTGCCTGCACGGTGGATGTGCACAAAATCGTATGCGCTCCGCAGCTTACGAGTTTGTGCACTGCTGCGCCAGGGCATTCCTCCGCTACCCGGCGAGTTTCGCCCGTTTCATCGCCGAAGCCTCGAACACGGCACGGAATTCGTCTTCGCTCATGGCGAGGAGCTCGGCAGCCAGCGTGTGCCCGTCCTTGGTCCCGATGACCGCCCGCGCCTCGAACCTCGGCTCCTTTACCTCCCGCGGGACCTTCTGATTCCAGGGAAAGCAAGCTTGGGAGATGTGCCGGCAAAAACGGTATGGCCGTCGCGCTCGCGAACGGGGGCGGCGGGAGCCTCCCCGTCCCCGAGCGCCGCGAGCCCGCCCATTGCCGTCCGAGCTCTTTACGGCGGGAAGGCTTGCGAAGCGGAACTGCAAAGAGTACTCTGTGGCACAAAGTGACTCGTGTGTTTCGTGAGGACTGGATGCGGCACCTCAGACGCCTTCTCAAGATCGGGATGTCGCTCGTCGGACTGGGGATGCTTGCCCTCGCGCTCCTGCTCGGCGCGCTCTGGGCGGAGCACACCCGTCCGCTCACGCTCCCCGCGCTTTCCGGTCCCTTTCCGGTGGGCCGTGTGGAGTACGACTGGACAGACTCGGCACGTGTCGACCCGTTGGCGCCGACGCCGGGCACGAAGCGGGAACTGACGGTCTGGATCTGGTATCCCGCCGACGGGTCGCGGCTGGCGGGGGTGCCGCGCGCGCCATACATGCCGGCGCCGCTGCGCGTTGCCCTCGACGACCGGTCGGGCGTGCTCATGAGCGACGTCTTCACCCGGGACCTCACGCGCGTGCACGTCCACGCCTTCGAAGCGCCTCCCGTCGCCCCGGCGAGACGCCGCTATCCGGTCGCGCTCTTCAAGCCGGGAATCGGCGCGCTGGCGCTGCAGTACACGAGTCTCGCCGAGGATCTCGCGAGCCACGGATGGGTGGTGGTGGCGTCCGATTCACCGTACAGCACGGCGGTCGTGGTCTACCGCGACGGGCGCGTCGTGAGCGGTACGGCTGCCGGCAACCCGGGAGACGGCCGAGCCGCCCCGGCCGAAGCGCAGACGATCGCCAATCGTCTCGTGGGGGTGTGGGCCGCGGACGAGAGCTTCGAGCTCGACCAGCTCGAGCGCCTGGACGCTTCGGACCCCTCGGGGCGCTTCACCGGCAGACTCGCCCTCGACTCCGTTGGCGCGTTCGGACACTCCTTCGGCGGGGCGGCCGCCATTCAGTTCTGTCGGGACGACCCGCGCTGCGCGGCGGCCGTGGATCTGGACGGGCAGCCTTTCGGCGATGTGATCGGTACCGGCACCACGAAGCCGCTGCTCGTCATCCTCAGCGAGCACACCGATTCCGCCTCGTCGGAAGACCAGGCCGTGCGCCGAAAGATCGACGAGGTCGTGCGGCGCGTTCCCAACCGGCCGGCCGTGATCGAGATCCTGGGCTCGCGGCACTTCAACTTCAGCGATCAGGCTTTCCTCAAGGACCGCCGCATGTCCAGACTCTTCAACGCTGTCGGGCCCATCGGCGCGCGACGGGGCATCGCGGTGACGTCTGCGTATGTGCGCGCGTTCTTCGACAGGTGGGTCCGGGGCACCGCGCCCGACTCCCTCATGCTCGCGCCATCCGCCCGCTACCCTGAAGTGCGCGTGCTGAAGAGGTGAGTGACGCCTCGTGGCGAAGGAGCTGTGATTCGCGGTCCGCCTACAGGTACCGCGCGAGCTTATGGCATTGCCTCCACTGGACCAGTCTTCAGGAACTCAAGCCGCTGTTTTCAATTATCGGTTCTGAGGGTGATCGTCGGGTCGACCCGTGTCGACCGTGCTGCCGGCACCCACGACGCGAGCACCACCACACCAAAGACGAACACGATGGCGGCCGCCATCAGGCGCGGGTCGGCCGGGCTGGCCCCATGGAGCAGTGGGCGCAGCGCACGGGCAATGGCCCACGCCCCGAAGCCCCCGAAGGCTACACCGAGGCCGGCCAACTGCGCGGGACGCCGCATCACCAGCCGGCGCACACCGGGCGCATCGGCGCCCAGGGCCATGCGGATGGCGAGTTCGCGGGTGCGTTGCGCAACCGCATACGCGACC
>JBJKPA010000313.1:0-2516 GCA_046706905.1 Gemmatimonadaceae bacterium | reverse complement strand
TGCACGGCAGGAGCAGCCCGATGTCGCGCTCGGCGCTCAGCGCGCGGTGGGCGAGCGGCGGATTGCAGGCGCCGAGGATCACGTAGGGACGGAAGTCCACGTCGAGCTTCTGCTTCATGGTCTTCTTGACGTCGATCTCGGTGAGCACACCGAACCCTTCCTTCTGCAGCGCGCTCCGCACGCGCTCGACCGCGGCGTCGTAGGGCAGGGACACCGTCACCGAGAGTCCGTAGGGCGTGGTCTGGTCAGCCATCAGTACTCCAAAAAGTGAGTTTCATGCGGGCGATCCGGGAGCGGCGCCCGACGCTGCTCGAAGTCTGCCCGGACCCTGCCGCGATGACCAGTGGAGGGTCGCCCGACCGGCCGTGGCGATCTCCCGGACCCGGCGGCGTCTGGCAGACCCCGGCCGGGCCCCGTAGAATATGCGGGTGACGCGCCGGCGCGGACCCCGACGGCGGCGCGGTGCGCCCATCGGTTCCGCCCGCACCCGCCCAGCATGGATCTGCGCAGCCAGCTCCAGGACACCCTCGGTTCGGCCTATACCCTCGAGCGGGAACTCGGTGGGGGTGGTATGTCGCGGGTGTTCGTGGCCCGGGAGAATGCCCTCCAGCGCGCGGTCGTGGTCAAGGTGCTGCCGCCCGAGCTCACCGCGGGCGTGAACGTCGAGCGATTCAACCGCGAAATCCTGCTCGCCGCGCGACTCCAACATCCGCACATCGTGCCCGTGCTCGCGGCCGGCGAGACGAACGGGTTGCCGTACTACACGATGCCGTTCGTGGAGGGCGAATCGCTCCGCGTGAAGCTCGCCCGGAGCGGCGCGCTCTCGATCACCGACGCGATCAGCGTGCTGCGCGACGTGGCCCGGGCCCTCGCCTACGCCCACGAGCGCGGCATCGTGCACCGCGACATCAAGCCCGAGAACGTGCTCCTGTCCGGCGGGTCGGCCACGGTCACCGACTTCGGGATCGCCAAGGCGATCAGCGCGTCGCGTACGCAGGCACCCGGCGCGACGCTCACCCAGATGGGCACCTCGATCGGCACGCCGGCGTACATGGCGCCGGAACAGGCGGCGGCGGACCCAGCCACCGACCACCGCGCCGACCTGTACGCCTTCGGGTGCATGGCCTACGAGCTGCTCACCGGACGACCGCCGTTCGCCGGCAAGACGCCGCAGCGGCTGCTGGCGGCGCACATGGGCGAGCCGCCGGAGCCGATCCTCGAGCTGCGCCCCGACACGCCGGTCGAGCTGGCCGACGTCGTGATGCGCTGTCTGTCCAAGGACGCCGCCGACCGGCCGCAGTCGGCCGCCGAGATCGTGCGCGTGCTGGACACCGTGACGAGCGGCGGCGGGCACGCGGCGCTGCCGCCGATCCTCCTCGGCGGCCGGAACGCGATGTGGCGCGCCCTGGCGATCTATGCGGTGACGTTCGTCGTCGTGGCGGTGGTGGCCAAGGCCGCGATCGTGGGCATCGGGCTGCCGAGCTGGGTGTTCCCGGGGGCGCTGATCGTCATGGCGCTGGGGCTGCCGGTCATCCTCTTCACCGGCTATGTGCAGCACGCGGCCCGGCGGCTGATCACGATGACGCCCACGTACACACCGGGCGGCTCGGCGGCGCCACGGGGCACGATGGCGACGATCGCCATGAAGGCCAGCCCGCACATGAGCTGGCGGCGCACGGCCACCGGGGGCGCGTATGCGCTCGCGGCGTTCGTGCTGCTGATCGGCGCGTTCATGCTGCTGCGCGGGCTGGGCATCGGACCGTTCGGGTCGCTGCTGGCCTCGGGCAAGCTCGACGCCCACCAACCGCTGATCGTGGCCGATTTCGCCGTGAAGGGCGGTGCCGACAGTTCGCTCGGCGGCGCAATCGCCGAGGCGGTGCGCACCGACCTCGGCGAATCGAACGCCGTGAGCGTGCTGCCGTCCAGCGCGATCCGCGACGCACTTCAGCGCATGCAGCGGCCCGCCGACAGCCGACTCGACGCGAGCCTGGCGCGCCAGGTCGCCCAGCGCGTGGGATCGAAGGCCGTCGTCACCGGGGACCTCACCCCGCTGGGCAACGGCTTCCTGGTGACCGAGCGCATCGTGGCGGCCGCCTCGGGAAACGAGCTCGCCTCGTTCCAGGGCACCGCCAACGCCCCCAGCGACCTCATCCCGACCGTCGGCGCGCTCACCAAGCAGCTGCGCGGAAAGATCGGCGAGTCGCTGAAGTCCGTGCAGAACTCGCCGCCGCTGGCGGACGTGAGCACGGGCTCGCTGGAGGCGCTCAAGTTGTATACCGAGGGAGCGGCGGCGAGCGACGCCGGCGAATACCCCGACGCGGTGGGCCTGCTCAAGCAGGCCCTGGCGCAGGACAGCGAGTTCGCCATGGCCTGGCGCAAGCTCGCCGCGGCGTACACAGACGCGAGCATGTCGCCGGACCTCGTCGACTCCGCGCTCACCAAGGCGTACCGGTTCCGCGACCACCTGACGGAGCGCGAGAAGTACACGATGACCGGCTCGTACTACGATATGGGGC
>JBJKPA010000312.1:0-3349 GCA_046706905.1 Gemmatimonadaceae bacterium | reverse complement strand
TGATCATGTACTCCTTCACGTGCTCCTTGATCGGCCCGAAGGAGTACAGGATGCTGATCGACGAGAGGAGCGTGGTCAGGAGGACCAGCACCAGGCCCAGGCCGTCGACGCCCACGTGGTAGTCGATGCCGAAGTAGGGGATCCAGACGACGTTCTCCTGGAACTGGTATCCCGACTGGCCTGAATGGAAGCCGAGCGCGAGCACGATCGAGAGCGCCAGGCTGACGAGCGAGGTGAGCAGGGCCAGCCAGCGGATCAGGTCGACCCGTTCGCGTGGCATGAGGGCCACCAGGATCGACCCGGCCAAGGGGATGAAGATGATCAGCGTGAGCAGCGGTAGCATCGCCGGCCCCTACCGTGCCACCACGACGAGGTAGCCCGCGGCCATGGCGAGCAGGCCGATGGCGATCCCCAGCGCGTAGTTCTGCACGCGTCCGGTCTGGATCTGCCGCAGCTCCCGGCCGGCACCCGAGACAGTTCGCCCGATGCCGTTGACGGTCCCGTCGACGACGGTCCGGTCGAACCACCAGGCGGCCTGCGCGACCCGTCCGCCGAACTGGTAGAAGAGCAGGTGGTTCAGGTCGTCGAACCACCACTTGTTGAACGAGCCCACATACAGCGGGCGGAGGCGCTCCGTCAGGGCGGCGACCCTGCTCGGCTGCGGCTCGACATCCCGGCCGGGCAGGCGCAAACCGAACAGGCGCACCGCCACGACCAGGCCGATGGCGGCGAGCGTCACGCTGATCAGCACCAGCAGGCCGTCGACGCCGGCGATCTGGAACGCCTCCTGGTGCAGCCCGAGCGTCTGCTCGGCGGGCGCGAACACCGGGTCGAGCCAGGTGTGGATCAGGCCCGTGTCGGGCGGCCAGCCGATCGCCAGGCCGATGAGCGCCGATGGGATCGCCAGCAGGATGAGCGGGATCGTCATCGACTTCGGCGATTCGTGCACCTTGTCGGCGATGTGCGGATCGACGTGGCTGGGCCCGTAGAACGTCTTGCCCATGAGCCGGAACATGTAGAAGGACGTCATGCCGGCGGTCACCACGCCGATGAACCAGACCCAGTAGAAGCCGTTCTTGAAGCTCGCCCCCAGGATCTCGTCCTTGCTGAAGAAGCCGGCGAGCGGCGGGATCCCCGAGATCGCGATCGATGCGATGAGCATCGTCGCGTGCGTGATCGGCAGCTTGCGCCACAGGCCGCCCATCTTGTTCATGTCCTGCTCCTCGTGCATCGACTCGATGACGGAGCCCGAGTCGAGGAACAGCAGGCCCTTGAAGAAGCCGTGCGTGACCAGGTGGAAGATGGCGGCCGCGTACGCGCCGACGCCGAGGCCCGCGAACATGTAGCCCAGCTGGCTCAGTGTGGAGTAGGCCAGCACGCGCTTGATGTCGTTCTGCGTGAAGGCGATCGAGGCTGCCAGGATCGCCGTGAAGATGCCGATCGCGGCCACGATCACCATCGCCGCGGGGGCGTGGCTGAAGATCGGGTTCGTCCGGGCGACCATGTACACGCCGGCCGTGACCATCGTCGCGGCGTGGATCAGCGAGCTGACGGGCGTCGGGCCCTCCATCGCGTCGGGCAGCCAGACGTGCAGCGGGAACTGCGCGCTCTTGCCCAGCGCGCCGCAGAACAGCAGGAGCGCGATGCCGGTCATCTGCCATTCCTGGATCTGCCCGCTGGCAAGCATCTGCGGCAGCTTGGTGAACACGTCCGAGAAGTTCAGCGAGCCGACCGTGGTCCAGATCGCCCAGATCGCCAGGCTGAACCCGACGTCGCCGACGCGGTTGACGAGAAACGCCTTCTTGCCGGCGAGCGCCGCGCTTCGCCGCGTGTACCAGAAGCTGATCAGCAGGTAGCTCGAGAGGCCCACCAGCTCCCAGCCCACGAACAGGAGCAGGAAGTTCGCCGACAGCGACAGCTCCAGCATGCTGAACATGAAGAAGTTCAGGTAGGCGAAGAAGCGCCACTTGCTGGGGTCGTGGGCCATGTAGCCGATCGAGTAGACGTGGACGAGCATGCCCACCGTCGTCACCACGATCAGCAGCACCGCGGTCAGCTGGTCGACCGCGAAGTTCACGTCGAGCTGGAACGCGCCGGCGGGGATCCAGGTGTAGAGGGTGAATTCCAGCCCGTGCGGCCCGAGCTGCCCGGTGAGCGACTCGAAGATGAGGACCATGGCGATCGCCCAGGTGACGATCACCGCGCCCACCGAGATGGCCCACGGATAGCGCCCCATGCGGCGCCCGAAGAGCGCCGTCAGGGCGAAGCCCGCGAGGGGCAGGAGCAGGAGAAGGGTGACCAGGACCTCGTTCGTCGTCATCGCCGCGGTCCGCCTACTCGCTCATCGCGTCGTATTCATCGACGAGCGGGGTGCGCCGGTTGCGATAGATCGCGATGACGATCGCCAGGCCGGCCGTGGCTTCGCCGGCCGCCACCGCGATGATCATCAGCGCGATCACGGCGCCGTGGACGGCCAGTGAGGGGATGAACGCGCCAAAAGCCACGATCGCCAGGTTCACCGCGTTCAGCATCAGCTCGATCGACATCAGCATGGCGATGGCGTTGCGGCGGCCCAGGAACCCGAACATGCCGATGCAGAAGAGGAGCGCGGACAGCACGAGATACGCGTCGAGCGAATGGCTCACCTCACAGCTCCTCCGCGGGCGGCTCGTCCCGCTTGGCCAGGAAGATCCCCCCGATGACCGCCGCAAGCAGCAGCACGCTCACGATCTCCAGCGGCAGGACGTACTGGTCGAAGAGCATGCGCGCCAGCGCGCTCGTCGCCGTGTGGAGCGGCTGCCCCACCTGGTGCGGCCAGGCCGTCGCGGTGACGACCACGGCCAGCACGAGCGCCAGCACGATCGCCGCGACACCCCCGGCCCAGGCCTGCCGGTGGAAGACCAGCCGCGTGGGACCGAGCTTGTTCTGGGTCAGCATGATCGCGAAGAGGAGCAGGACGCTGATGGCTCCCATGTACACGAGCACCTGCGCGGCGGCCACGAGCGGTGCGTTCAGCAGCACGTAGAGGCCCGCCAGCGCGGCGAACGAGAGGATCAGCGCCAGGCCCGAGCGCATGATGTCGCGGCCCAGCACGACGATCAGGGCGGAACCGACCAGGATGCCGGCGAGGGCAAGGAACAGGAGGTCGTTCCACTCCAGGTTCAGGATCGGGATGGTGTGCACGTCGGCTACCCGGCATGGACATGGCCGTTGCCGCCATGTCCGTTGCCGCCGTGGCCGTTGCCGCCCGTGTGGCCGGTACCCGCGGGCAGCACGGGCAGCAGCCTGTCGGCGGGGATCTCCCGGCCGGCGGCGATCGCCCGTGGGAGCCAGTCGCGCTCGCGCTGGA
>JBJKPA010000311.1:0-3573 GCA_046706905.1 Gemmatimonadaceae bacterium | reverse complement strand
AGATGGTAATATACGCCGAGCCCGGGGCCGCCGTCAAGCGAGCCGGCTGGCGCCCGGTGGGTTCCCGCCGCCAGTATTGGGAAACGCCGCCCCCGCCCGCCGCGGCGTTCGCCGGACGACGGAGGTCTGATGTCCATGCTCGGATCGCTGCTGAGCCGCTCGATCAGCCTGTCGGAGATCGTCCACTGGCTGGTCGCGATCGTGCTCGTGGTCACCGTCGTACACGTCGCCACCGGCGGTCACTACAAGTTGGCCGTGGTGCTCGCGGTCTTCGCCGTCGTGGCCAGTCTGCTCGGCGCGCGTGCCGCCCGCGCCAGAATGGACGCCGAGCGCCTGATCTCGCCCCATTCCAGGAGCTAGCGTGTCGCCGGAAACCGTGCTCACGTCGTTCATCAACCGGCTGAACCCGGCGGACCGGAAGCTCGTGCGGTCGGTCCGGGCCGTGCTCCGCAAGCGCTTCCCGGCCGCCAACGAGCTGGCGTACGACTACGGCCGCCACTTCGTCGTCGCCTACTCCCCGACCGACCGGGGAATCGATGCCATCGTGTCCATCGTCGCGCGCCCCGACCGCGTCGAGCTCTGCTTCACGCGCGGCAAGGAACTGCCGGACCCCAAGCGGCTGCTGTCGGGATCGGGGAACCAGACGCGCTTCCTCCGGGTGAAGGCGGCCAGGGAGCTGGCCCGTCCGGACGTGGAGGCGTTGATCGCCGCGGCGATCGATCGTGCGCCGCGTCCGCTGCCCGCGGGAGGGAAGGGTACGCTCACCATCCGGCCCACCGCCGCGAGCAGGCGGTCGGCCCGGACGCCGAAGAAGTGATGGCAGACGTTGCGAGATAGCCAACGCGCCCTCGTGCTCGGCGGCGGCGGCTTCGCGGCGAGTTCCTGGATCACCGGACTCATCACCGGCATGGCCGACTCGGGGTCGACGTCCGGGACGCCGACCTGCTGATCGGCACGTCGTCCGGCGCGCGTTGGTGGCGCAGCGCGCCTCGAAGGGGTGGTGGTAGGGGTAAGCGCCCCCTATCGTGTCGAGGGCTATCCGTCCCGGCTCGCCTGGTACCCGCGGGCCATCTCCTGCGAGGTCGTCGTGGAAATTCCAACCGGTGTCTGCGTGGTCCGCTCCTATCGCCCCGGCGATGCCGCGAGCCTCGCGCAGTATGCGAACAATCGAAAGGTCTGGTTGAATCTCCGGGACCGCTTCCCGCACCCGTTCAGCGTGGCCGACGGCGCGGCGTACATCGGGGCCGTGCTCGCGCGTCCGCGGGAGACGAGCTTCGCCATTACCGTGAACGACGTGGCCGTCGGCGGCATCAGTCTCCGCATCGGAGAGGACATCGAGCGGTTGAGCGCCGAGTTGGGGTACTGGCTCGGCGAGTCCCACTGGGGGCGCGGGATCGCGACGGCGGCCGTGGGCGCCGTCACGCAATACGGCTTCGAGGCGCTGGGGTTGATGCGGATCTTCGCGGTGCCGTATGCGACGAACCCGGCGTCGTGCCGCGTGCTCGAGAAGGCCGGCTACGTCCGCGAGGGCGTGATGCGGGCGAGCGCGATCAAGGACGGAAAGCTCCTGGACCAGGTGCTGTACGCCAGAATCTCCCTGGAGCCGCCCGGCGATTCCGTCTGACCCGGCGCCCAGGTCCGCACCGCACCAACGTGGAGGACACCCATGGACGAATATCTGGACGCGGCCGTGGCCGAAGCCATGGCCGGATTGGACGAGGGCGGCATCCCGATCGGCTCGGTGCTGGTCCACGAGGGCCGGATCATCGGCCGCGGACACAACCGCCGCGTGCAGCGGGGGAGCGCCATCCTCCACGGCGAGATGGACGCATTGGAGAATGCGGGGCGGCTCCCCGCGGGCGTTTAGGGCGGTTGGGTCCTCTCCACGACGCTGTCGCCCTGTGCCATGTGCTCCGGCGCGATTCTACTGTACGGCATCGGCCGCGTGGTGGTCGGGGAGAACGTGACCTTCCTCGGCGAGGAGGAGCTGCTGCGAGGCCGAGGCGTGGCCGTCGAGGTGATGCAGGACACACGCTGTATCGAGATGATGCGGCGGTTCATCGAGCGGAATCCGAGTCTCTGGAACGAGGACATCGGGGTGTGACGCGAGCGGGGCCGGCCGCTCGCCGGCCGCCTTCCGACCGGCCCGAGACCTCCGCGCGACCAGCCGAGACGTGACCGCCGCGACGTGCGGCGGGTCCGGATCATCGGTTGCGCTCTCCGCACACCACCGGAGACCCCCCTCCCGCAGTGGCGCCGCGCCGGAATCCGATGCACACTTTCTCGTCATGAGCGAACCACCCGCCTCCTGGGAATCCACCAGCGTCGCCGCCATCCTCGCCCGCCGCAGCCGCGAGGATCTCACCGAGCTGCTCGGCGAGCTGGTCGGCCTGCTCTCGAGCGTGGTGCCCGGTGCCCAGGCGCGGCGCTCCCTGGTGCGGCGCCAGATCACCGAGGTGCGGATCCCGCTCACCGACACCGCCTATGTGCTCCGCCGCGGTGCCGGCGGCCGCTACGAGGCCGGCCGGCAGCACGTGGTGCGCGGCGTGGTGATCCGTACCGACCCCATGGAGATCGACGCGTTTCTGGCCGAGCTGGGCCCCGCCATCGACGCCGAGCTGCAGCGCACCGAGCGCGGCCGCGATGCGCTGCGCGGCTGGCTCGAATCCATGGACGCGTCCTGACCGTATGTTGAACGCGATGTCCTCTTGCCATTGTCCTCGCCAGGAGTCTTCATGACCGCCGATTACACACCCGGGTCGACCGCCAACCTCCCCGCCGGCGCCGCCGACCGCCTCCGCCGCATGCGCGGCTCGGGCCCGACCCCCGCGTTCTTCACCAGCGACCTCTCGATCGACGAGTTCCTGCTCGTCGAACACGCCGGCTTCGAGGCGCTCGGCCTCGTGCTCGGCTCCTCCATCTATCACGTCGGCTTCCAGTGGCAGAAGTGGAGCGTGAGCCAGGAGCTTCCGGTGCTCACGCACGCGATGTACCAGGCGCGCGAGCTGGCGGTGACGCGGATGGAAGAGGAGGCGGACCTGCTGGGCGCCGACGGCGTGGTGGGCGTGCGGCTGGTGTTCAAGCAATACGCGATGGACGAGGGCGTGCTGGAGTTCCAGGCGATCGGCACGGCCATCCGGCATCGCGAGCAGGCCGGCTCGCTGCGCACCAAGGACAACCGCCCCTTCACGTCGGACCTGAGCGGCCAGGATCTGTGGAAGCTCCTGCAGGGCGGCTACCGCCCGGTGAGCCTCGCGATGGGCGCCTGCGTCTATCACATCGCGCACCTGAGCTTCATGCAGGCGCTCAAGCAGGTGGGGCGCAACCAGGAGATGGTGGTCTACACCGAGGCGACCTACGCGGCGCGCGAGCTGGCGCTGGAGCGGATGCAGGCCGAGGCGGTGGAGCGGGGCGGCGTGGGCATCGTGGGGGCGCGCGTGGAGGAATCGAACTGGGGGTGGGGCGCCAACGCGATCGAGTTCTTCGCCGTCGGCACCGCGGTGGCGCCCGCCGGCACCGGCGCGGTGCGGACGCCGCTCGAGAACGTGCAGAAGGTGGTCACGTTCGACGGGA
>JBJKPA010000310.1:0-7220 GCA_046706905.1 Gemmatimonadaceae bacterium | reverse complement strand
GTGAGCATTTTGATGGTGGTGGTCTTGCCGGCGCCGTGGGGACCGACGAGGCCGAAGAGCTCGCCGAGGCCGACGTCGAACCTCAGGCGATCCACGGCCTAGGTGTCGCCGAACAGGCGGCGCAGCGCGCCGCGGTCGCGCAGGCGGAGGCCGGCGTGCGCCAGGCCGACGCGGCGATGGACAACGGCGTCGTGGTCGCGCCCTTCGACGGCGTGGTCACGATTCGCGACCGCGAGCCCGGTGAAACCGTGCCCGCCGGATCGCCCGTGCTCACGGTGATGAACCTCAACGACCGCTGGGTGCGGATCTACGTGCGCGAGGACCGGCTCGGCGCCGTGCGCATCGGCGAGCCCGCCACGATCACCACCGACACCTACACCGACCGCACGTATCCGGGCAGCGTGTCGTACATCTCCAGCCAGGCCGAGTTCACGCCGCGCAACGTGCAGACCACGCAGGAGCGCGTGAAGCTCGTGTACGCGGTGAAGGTCCGCATCGTCGGCGACACCGCCGAGGACCTCAAGCCCGGCATGCCGGCCGACGTGCGGCTGGGAGGCGCGGGGCGGTGACCCACGCCCCGATCGCACCGGCCGGCGGCCAGCCGGCCATCTCGTTGCGTGGGTTGCGGCGCGTGTTCGGCGACACCGTGGCGGTGGATGCCCTCTCGTTCGACGTCGGCCGCGGGGAGCTGTTCGGCCTCGTCGGTCCCGACGGCGCCGGCAAGACGACCACGCTCCGCATGCTCGCCGGCGTGCTCCCTCCCACGGCGGGCGACGCGCTCGTGCGCGGCGTGAGCGTCGCCCGCGCGCCCGAGGGCGTCAAGCAGCACATCGCGTACATGTCGCAGCGGTTCGGCCTCTACGCCGACCTCACGGTGCGCGAGAACATCGACTTCTACGCCGATCTCTACCGCGTGCCCGCCGCCGAGCGCCCGGCGCGCCTCGAGCGGCTGTACCACTTCTCCAATCTCGGCCAGTTCGAGCACCGCCTCGCCGGCCAGCTTTCCGGCGGCATGAAGCAGAAGCTCGGCCTCTGTTGCGCCCTCATCCACCAGCCCGAGATCCTGCTCCTCGACGAGCCGACGTTCGGCGTGGATCCCATCTCGCGCCGCGATCTGTGGCTCATCGTCCACGAGATGGTGGCCCAGGGCGTCACCGTGCTCGTCACCACCGCCTACATGGACGAGGCCGAGCGCTGCGATCACGTCGCGCTCCTCGACCACGGGCGGATCATCGCGCTCGACACGCCGGTCGCGCTGCAGCGCCAGCTCGCCGGCCGCATGCTCGCCGTGCGCACCTCCGATCCCCGGCATGCGGTCGGGATTCTCGAGCACACGTCCACCGCGCACCACGCCGCCCTGTTCGGCGATACGATCCACTTCGCGGTGGAGTCGCGGGAGCGGGACTGGCCCGGCATCCGCTCGGCGCTCGAAGCGGCGGGCATCGCGGTGCTCGAGGTCGACGATCTCGATCCCTCGTTGGAGGACGTTTTCATCCAGCGGGTTTCCGAGACCGCCGTCGACGTGGCGGCCGCCCCGTGAGCATCGCCGTCGAGGTCCACGACCTGACCCGCAAGTTCGGCGACTTCACCGCCGTGGACGGTGTGAGTTTCGACGTGCCGCAGGGCGAGATCTTCGGCTTCCTCGGCCCCAACGGCGCCGGCAAGACGACCACGATCAAGATGCTCACCGGCCTCCTCGCGCCCACGTCGGGCAGCGGCCGCGTTGCCGGGTTCGACGTGCGCACCGATGCCGAGCGCATCAAGGAGCGCATCGGCTACATGTCGCAGGCGTTCTCGCTGTACGGCGACCTCACCGTGGACGAGAACATCGCCTTCTTCGCCGGGCTCTACGACGTGACCGGCGCGCGGCTCGACGAACGCCGCGACTGGGTGCTGCGCATGGCCGGCCTCACCGAGCATCGCCGCCGGCTCACCGCCGATCTGCCGCTCGGATGGAAGCAGCGCCTCGCGCTGGGCTGCGCGGTGCTGCACGAGCCGCCCATCCTCTTTCTCGATGAGCCCACGTCCGGCGTGGACCCCGTGTCCCGCCGCAGCTTCTGGGAGCTGATCTACGCCCTCGCCGACCGCGGGACCACGATCTTCGTGAGCACGCACTACATGGAGGAGGCCGAATACTGCAATCGGCTCGCGCTCATGAACCGCGGGCGGCTCATCGCGCTCGACCGACCGGCGGCGCTGCGCGGCCGGATGACCGAGCCGATCCTCGACCTCGCGACCGACAACGGACCGGCGGCCGTGCAGGAACTGCAGCACGCGCCGGGGGTCGTCGAGGCGGCCATGTTCGGACGCGCCGTGCACGTCGTGGTGCGCGACGAGGCCCGCGCCCGCGCCGAGCTGCCGGGATTCCTCGCCGCCCACGGGCTCGCCTGCGGCCGTGTCACCACCGTGCGCCCCTCCCTGGAAGACGTCTTCGTGTCCCTCGTCCGCCACGAGGGCGGCGCGGTGGAGGGCTGACCGGTGCGTTTGAGCCTTCGCCGTCTGCTCGCGATGGCGCGCAAGGAAGCGCTCCAGCTGCGCCGGGACCCGCGCAGCCTGGCCATGGCGTTCGTCGTTCCGGCCGTCATGGTCGTCGTCTTCGGCTACATCATCAGCTTCGACATCCGCGACATCCGCGTCGCCGTGCTCGACCAGGATCACACGGTCCAGAGCCGCGCCCTCGTGTCCTCCTTCGAGGCCGCCGGCCGGTTCGAGGTCGTGGCGCGCCTCACGCGGCCCGAGCAGATCGACCCGCTCATGAACCGCGGCACCGTGCGCATGGCGCTCGAGATTCCGCCGGGATTCGAGAAGAATCTCCTCGCGCGCCGCCCCGCCCCCGTGCAGGCCATCGTCGACGGTGCCGACGCCAATACGGCGTCGATCGCCATGAACTACGCCGAGGCCATCGTCACCGCCTTCTCGTCCAACGCGGTGCTCGGACGCGCCGCGCTCACGCCCCCCGTGAACGTGCAGAGCCGTGTCTGGTACAACGAGGCGCTCGAGAGCGCTGACATGATCGTGCCCGGCCTGGTCGCCGTGATCATGATGATCATCGCCGCCATGCTCACCGCCCTCACCATCGCCCGCGAATGGGAACGGGGCACCATGGAGCAGCTCGCCGCCACCCCGGTGCACCGCCTCGAGGTCATCGGCGGCAAGCTGCTCCCCTATCTCGCCATCGGCCTCGTCGACGTCACCGCCGCCGTGCTCATCGGCGTCTACCTCTTCCGCGTGCCGTTCCGCGGGAGTCCGTTCCTCCTCGCCGGCATGGCCACGCTCTTCCTGCTCGGCTCCCTGGGCCTCGGGATCTTCATCAGCGCCGCGCTCAAGTCGCAGCTCCTGGCCACGCAGCTCGCCATGCTCGCCACGTTCATCCCGTCGCTCCTGCTCTCGGGCCTGATCTTCGACATCGCGAGCATGCCGCTGCCCCTGCGCCTGATCTCGCTCGCCGTGCCGGCGCGCTACTTCGTGGTCGTGCTCCGCGCCGTGTTCCTCAAGGGCGTGGGCGTCGAGGTGCTCTGGCGGCAGGGCTTCGCGATGATCGTCTACGCGGTGCTCGGCATGGGGCTGGCCGTTCGCGCGTTCCGCAAGGAGATCGCCTCGTGAACGGGCGCCTCGTGAACTGGTCGCGCGTGCGGCAGATGCTGCGCAAGGAATTCCGCCAGATGCTCCGCGACCCGCGCGCCCGCCGCGTGCTGTTCGTCGCGCCCATCGTGCAGCTCGTCGTGTTCGGCTACGCCGTGAACACCGACGTCCGCAACGCCGCCACGATGATCGTGGATCACGATCAGACGTACGCCTCGCGCTCCCTCGTCTCCGCCCTCACCTCGTCCGGCTACTTCCGCGTCGCCGAGCGCAGCCAGCGGCCGCGCGACCTCGTCAGCGCGCTCGACGCCGGCAACGTGCTCGTCGGCCTCGAGATTCCGGAGGGATTCTCGAAGGACCTCGACGCCGGACGCGGCGCCGACGTGCAGCTGCTCGTCGACGGGAGCTCCGCCAACACGGCCAACGTCGCCCTCGGCTACGCCTCGCAGATCATCGCGCGGTGGGGGCTCGAGCACGCACCGGGCGCCGCGGCCCTCGCCGACGGGCCGCGCCCCGGCGTGGATTTCCGCGTCCGCGCCTGGTACAACGAGAACCTCGAGAGTCGCGTCTACAACGTGCCCGCCGTCATCGGCACCATCGTGCTCCTCATGACGCTGCTCCTCACCTCGCTCGCCGTCGTGCGCGAGCGCGAGATCGGCACGCTGGAGCAGCTCATGGTCAGTCCGCTCCGCCCCATCGAGCTGATCATCGGCAAGACCCTGCCCTCGGTGTTCGTGGGCTTCGTGGACCTCACCGTCATCACCGCGGTGTCCCTGCTCTGGTTCCACATCCCCTTCCGCGGGAGCTGGCTCTTCCTGCTCGTCGCCAGCGTGTGCTACATCCTCACCGGCCTCGGCCTCGGCCTGTTCATCTCCACGGTGTCGAACACGCAGCAGGAAGCGTTCATGTCCATGTTCTTCTTCTTCCTGCCGGCGATCATGCTGTCGGGGTTCATGTTCCCGATCGCCAACATGCCGCAGGCGCTGCAGTACTTCACGTATCTCGATCCGCTGCGGTATTTCCTCGAGGTCGTGCGCGGCGTGTTCCTGCGCGGCGCGGGATGGCAAATCCTCTGGCCGCAGGCGGCGGTGCTGCTCGGCATGGGTGTGCTGGTGCTCACCGCGGCCACCCGGCGGTTCCGGAAGACCACGGCGTAGTCTCAGTACACCGCCCGGATCCACCCTCCGTCCACCGCCACCGACTGCCCGGTGATGTAGCTCGCTCGCTCCGACACCAGGAACGCCGCCAGCGCCGCGAACTCCCGCGGCTCGCCGATGCGCCCCATCGGGATCTGCGCCTCGGTCCGCGCCTGCACCGCCTCCACCGCGATCCCCTCCCGCTCCGCCGTTGCCGCGTTGAGCTGCGTCACGCGCTCCGTCTTCGTGAACCCGGGCAGGATGCAGTTCACCGTCACGCCCTCCGTGGCCACTTCCGTGGCCAGCGTGCGCGCGAACCCCGTCACCGCCGCGCGCACACTGTTCGAGAGCATCAGCCCGTCCACCGGCTGCTTCACCGTGATCGACGTGACGTTGAGGATTCGCCCCCACTTCCGCGCCCGCATCCCCGGCAGGAACCGCCGCGTCAGCTCCACGGTGCTGCGCAGCAGGTTGTCCGTCGCCTGCTGCCACTTGTCCCACCCCAGCGACGTGAACGGCCCCGACGGCGGCCCCCCGGTGTTGTTCACCAGGATGTCCACCTGGCCAAACGCCGTCTCCGCCGCGTGCGCCACCGCCTCGATCCCCTCCACCGTCGCGAGGTCGGCCGCTACCGCCCGCACGTCGGCCCCGGTCTCGGCGATGATCGCCTGCCGCGCCGATTGCAGCCGCTCGTCCCCCCGCGCGCAGATCACCACCCGCGCCCCCTCGGCGGCCAGCTCCCGCGCCACCGCGTAGCCCAGGCCGCGGCTGGCCGCGCACACCACCGCCGTGCGGTCCTTCAGCCCCAGATCCATCGCTATTTCCGCAGGTAGGCGTCGGTCTTGTTCAGCCAGTCCGCGCGCGGCGGGCTGAAGATGTCCACGTCCAGCGTGTCCTCCAGCGCCTCGGCCTTGTGCCAGACGTTCGACGGGATATGCAGCACCTCGCCGGCCCGCACCACCAGCTCTTCCTTCCCGTCCTCCCCGATCCAGAACCGGAGGGCCCCCTCGAGGATGTAGGTGAGCTGCTCGTTCTCGTGCTGGTGCTTGGGCACGATGCACCCTTCCTTCAGGTACACGTGCGCCAGCATCATGCGGTCGCCGGTGATCAGCCGGCGGTCGAGCATCGGCGAAACGGTCTCGCGGGGCATCTCGTCCCAGCGATAGAAGGTGACGCTGCGGTTGGAGTTCGACATCGCGCGTGTGGTTGAGGCCCGACCGCCGCGCCGCGGAGCCGGGGTGCTCCGCCGTGACGGTCCACGTAAATGGAACACAAGCCCCGCCCGGCGCCAGTGCTTGACGCGTTGCGGGACCCCGCGTTTATCTCCGGCATGCCCCACGTCGACCCCGCCCCCGGGCTCCCGGCTCCCATCGCCCGCGTCCTGCGGCAGTTCGCCGCGCTCGGCCGCGAGGAGAAGATGCAGACCCTCCTGCACTACTCCCGCAAGCTCGAGCCGCTCCCCGAGCGCTTCGCCGCGCTCGACCGCTCGAACTTCAGCGTCCCCGAGTGCCAGACCCGCGTCGACCTCTTCCCCGAAGTCCACGACGGCAAGATGCACTACTATGCCGACGTCAACGTGCAGCAGTCTCCCACCATCGCGGCGTTCCTCGCCATCCTGTTCTCGGCCGTCAACGACCAACCGCCCGAAACCACGCTCGCCATCCCCGCCGACTTCGTCCGCGAGATGATGGACGGCATCGGGCTGGCCGGCCGCGAGGCGGGACTCTCCGCGATGGTCGATCGCCTCAAGACCCACGCCCGGCGCGCGGTCGCGCCGGCCCCCTAGTCGCCGTTCCACCCGCCGGCCCCGGAGGCCAGCATGTCCGCCACGCCCCAAGCGTACGCGAACCATCGGCGCATCTTCCCCATCTACCACCTGTTCGCGCTCCCCATCCTCGTCGCCAACGTGGCCGTCGCCATCGCCGACTTCCTGGACGCGCCGTCCGTGCACGCCGCCTGGTGGATCATCGTGTCCGCCGCCCTCGCCGCCGGCCTCGTTGCGTCCCGCGCCTCGACGCTCATCGTGCAGAATCGCCTCGTCGGACTCGAGATGCGCCTCCGCCTCACCGCCATCCTCCCCGGCGACCTGCTGCCGCGCATCGGCGACCTCACCCTGCGGCAGATCATCGGCCTCCGCTTCGCGTGCGACCCCGAGGTGCCCGACCTCGTCCGCCGCTGCCTCGCCGGCGAGCTGCAGACCGCCGACGACGTCAAGCGCCAGATCCGGGAGTGGCGTCCCGACTACGTCCGCGCGTGATCCCCGCGCCCCCCCGCGACGAGGCGGACCTCGACGCCCGTCTCGCCGAGCCGCGCGACGCCACCGTCGCCGCACTCGCCGCGTGCCCCGGTGACCTCGTGGTGCTCGGCGCCGGCGGGAAGATGGGACCGACGCTGGCCCGCATGGCGCTGGCGGCCGCCCGCCGCGCCGACGGCTCCCGCCCCCGGCGTGTGATCGCCGTGTCGCGCTTCACCGCCGGCCATGCCGAGCGCGCGCTCCGCGAC
>JBJKPA010000309.1:0-5322 GCA_046706905.1 Gemmatimonadaceae bacterium | reverse complement strand
CAACAGCGCGGCGGCGAGGGGGGCGGGAAGGGAGCGGGTGCGCACGGGAACCTCGGGATGGCGGGCGGGACGGGCGCGGTGCACCCCCAAACTACAGCGCGGCGCCCCGATTCGCGCGCGCCGGGGCCGGCCGGTATGTTGGCCGGTCATGTCGCCCGCCGAGCCCGCGCCCTCCGCCGAGCGTCCCGCCCGCCATCCGTGGGTGTGGGCGGTACTGTATTTCCCGTTCGGGATGTCGTTCGGGTTTCCGTCCATCGCGCTGGGCTATCTGGCGGTGCGCGCCGGCATCTCGGTGTCGGCGATCGCCGGCGTGGTGGGCATGACGCTGCTCGCCTCCGGATGGAAGTTCGTGTGGGCGCCGATCGGGGACTACACGCTCACGCGCAAGGCGTGGTACCTGATCGCGATCGCGGCCGTCTCGGCGGGGTTCATCGCCATCACCGTCGTGCCGTTGTCCCGCGCGACGATGCCGCTCCTCTCGCTGCTCGTGCTGGGGTCGAGCGTGGCGGCGACGTTCGTGGCGTTCGCCACCGAGGGGCTGATGGTGCACAACACCCCGGTCGCGGCGCGCGGACGCGCGGCGGGATGGTTCCAGTCGGGGAACCACTTCGGGCAGACGGCGGGCGGCGGGCTGGGGCTCTGGCTCATGCGGCACACGCCGGAGCCGTGGATGGCGGGTGCCGGGCTGGCCGTGGTGCTGTTCGCGTGCGCGATCCCGCTGGTGCTGCTCGACGAGCCGGCGCGCGTGCACGCCGGCGTGGCGGTGGGCGCGCGGGTGCGCGACGCGTGGCGCGAGCTGGTGGGGATCATGCGATCGAAGGCGGGGCGCATCGCGCTGCTGCTCGCGATCCTTCCCATCGGCACCGGCGCCGCGAAGGACCTGTTCGGCTCGCTCGGTCCGGAGTGGCATGCCTCGGCCGACACCGTGGCGCTCATCCTCGGCATCGGCGGCGGCATCGCGATCGTGATCGGCTGCTTCGCCGGCGGCTGGCTGGCCGACCGGATCCACAAGCCGACGGCGTACGCGGTGAGCTGCGCGCTGGGGCTGCTCGCCTGCGTGATCATGGCCTGGTCGCCGCGGACGGCGGCGGGCTACACCGTGTCCACGCTCTTCTACACGTTCACGCTGGGCATGGTGGCGGCGTCGTTCACGGCGCTCGTGCTGGCCATCGTGGGCCACACCGCGGCGGCGACCAAGATCAATCTCTTCTTCGCCATGAACACGCTGTTCACGCTGGGCGTGCTGCGCATCGACGGGTGGGCGCACGATGCGTGGCGCACGAACGGGATGCTCTACACCGAGGCGCTGCTCGGCGTCGGGGCGCTGGTGCTGTTCGCGTGGGTGGCGGGGAAGATTCCGGGGGCGAGTCTGGACGAGGCGTAGCGGGATCGGCATGGCGACCGTTCCCCGAGGGGAATGCGCAACGCGTTCGATTCGTGGTTTACCCGTTCGGGGCAATTGCCTCTTGCGGTCCTCGGGCGCTCGCCCGTATGTATTCGGCGCATCAAAGGTTACTCAACTCGCGTGGAGGATGCGTAGACGAGACTGATTCGTCAGATCTGGCTGGTAGCGGGTGTCGGGACTGCAGCGTGGAGTTGTCGGTCGAGCCGGGTGGTGGCGCCGGAGTTGACGTGCGCCCAGGTGACGGGCGGGGTGACGATTACCCCCGCGAATCCGGCATTGAGCGTGGGAGATACGCTCCGCTTCGGCGCGTCGCTCGCGATCGGGATGCCCTGCGGTCCGGTGTCCACCCAGTGGCGCTGGAGTTCCAGCGCGCCCGCGGTGGTCGCCATCGACTCGCTGAGCGGTCTCGCCACCGCCGTCGCGCCGGGCTCGGCCGCGGTATTCGCCGTGCCGACGTACGACCTGACCGTGACCGGAACGGACACGGTGGTCGTCGCGCCGCCCGCCAGCTCATCCGACCGTCGGTCCGTCCGTCCTCCTCCGCGCGGGAGTGAATCGCGGGAGGGGAGATGAGACGTGCGTGGTTCGCGTTGGTGTCGGCCGGACTGTGCGGCGGCGCGGCCGTGACGGCGTGTGCGCAGTCGCCGCTGTCGGCGGAGGTGTCGTGGTCGCTGGCCCACGTGGCCGGCGGCGATCTCGGCGGCCGCTCCAAGACGAGCGATGACGCCAGGCTCCAGATCGGTTTCCCGGTGGCCGCGAACACACAGGTGGTGTTCGGCGGGGCCTTCGAGCGGTACAACGGGTACCACGTCGTCGTCATCGCTCCCGTGCAGATCGTTGGCCCCGGAGCGCCGCCACCCGCGGTGATCAGGCCGCCCGCTCCGAATGTGGATTACACGGCCTTTGTGTTCGGACTCCGCCATCGCGCCAGCCAACTGGTCGACCTCGGTGTCGGGGCCGGCATCGGCACGGTTCACGTGACGGGCACCTACCCCGGCTGGGGCCGGGGCGTCTCCGCCGAAGCCGACGCTACCCTGCAGCTATCCGGTCCGCTGCACGCACTCCTGCGCGCGGAGCTGCTACGCTTCAACGCCGGCGGCAATGTGCTCACTCTGCCTTCCCTCTCCATCGGCCTGCGGATCAACTGATGGCCGCATCCTCACCTTCGCCCATTCGGAGTCCGACATGAAACTGCGTTGTCCGATCGTCGTTCCCATCGCCATCGCGCTCGCGGCGTGCACCACATCGGTCGCCGCGCCACAGACGAATTGCGCCAGCCCGCTGCCGAGTGCTTCGGTGCAGCCCTCCACCGCCACGCTGAGCGTTGGTGACACGGTGCGGCTCACGGCGGCGCTGCCGCCGGCCTGCGCCGGCACCCTTCCGACGCCCGTGTGGCGGTGGTCGTCCTCCGACGCCGCCGTGGCCCGCGTGGACTCGCTCACCGGACTCGTGACGGCGGTGGGGCAGGGCAACGCGGCGATTTCCGCCGCGCCGACCTTCGACCCCACCATCGGCGGTACGGCCACCGTTCGGGTATTGCCGTGAGGGCGCGCGGACTGGCGCTCGTCACCGGCATGCTGCTGGCCGTCCGGCCGGCGGCGGCGCAATCGCGCGTCTCGGGCGGCATCGCGCTCGAGCTGGGCGGCGTGCACGGCGGAGAGTATCGGGACCGGGCGAAGGACGCGGTCTCGGCGGCGCTCGATTTTCGGGTCGCCCGGATCGGCGAAACCACCGTGCTGCTCGGCGTCCGTGCGGAGCAGCAGTTCATGCCGGATGCCGTCACGGCAATCTGCATCTATGGCTCGCACGGCCAGTGTCTGGATCCGCCGCCGTCGTTGAATGCCGTTACGGTCAACATCGGCCTGCGGCGACTCTTCTTCGATCGCGTGGCGATCGGTGCCGACGTCGGCGCCGGCGGATTCGCGGGCGACAATTGGCGCGGCTGGCGCGGCGTGGCGAGCGGCGCCGTCCACGTCGCGCTGCGACTCGGCGGGCCGGTGTACGCCGTGATCGGCGGCCATGCGCTCGCCTGGCCCTACGATGGCACGACGCTGCTGGCGCAGACGGTGACTTACGGAGTTCGCATTGACTGACCATCGACCGACGTCCCCGCGTCCCGTCGTCGTGTCCTGGAGCGGCGGGAAGGACTCCACACTGATGCTCGAGGCGATGCGAGCCGATCCGTCGGTCCGCGTCGTCGCGCTGCTCACCTCGGTCACCGCCGGCTACGACCGGATCAGCATCCACGGCGTGCGCCGCACGATCCTCGATGCGCAGGCCGAGCGGCTGGGGCTCCCCTTGGAAATCGCGGAGATCCCGATGCGCGCCTCGAACGAGACCTACGAAGCCGCGTTCGCGGCGGCGCTCGGCCGGCTGCGCGCGAGCGCGCCGGACCTCGACACGATCGCCTTCGGCGACCTGTTCCTCACCGAAGTGCGCGACTATCGCGAAGCGTTGCTGGCGCGGCTCGGTTGGAAGGGGTCGTATCCGTTATGGGGCCTCGACACGCGCGCGCTCGCCCACGAGTTCGTCGAGCGTGGGCACCGCGCGATCCTCACCTGCGTGGACGCGACGCAGCTCGACGCCGCGTTCGCCTGCCGCTCGTACGACGCGTCGCTGCTGGCCGAGCTGCCGGCGTCGGCAGACCCGTGCGGGGAGAACGGCGAGTTCCATACCTGTCTCGTGGGCGGCCCGTTACTCGGCGCCGACATTCCGGTGTCGCTGGGGGAGCGGGTGCTGCGGGACGGGCGGTTCATGTACTGCGATCTGCTGCCGGCCTAGGATGTCCACGAATCGCGCGGGCAATCGGGCCATGGAGGTACCATGAAAGTTCCGAAGATCGTGCCCATCGCCATTCTGGCCGCCGCGGCGGCCATCGCCGGCGGGTGCCGCACGACGGTAATCACCGCGCCAACGAAGATTTCGGTCGTGGGCGAGACCAGCCGTACGATCGACGCCTCGGTCGGCGACGAGATCGACGTGCTGTTGGAGGTGATGGGGCCGGGGTATTACGACAGCCTGCCGGCCGTGTCCTTCCCGTCGGTGAAGTTTCTGGACGAGTCCGAGGCCCTCCCGGTCGTGCCGGCCGGCCCGCGGGAGCAATTTCGCTTTCGTGCCGTGAGTCTCGGAACGGCGGTCGTCGATTTCGAGGCCGAGGCGCCGGCCCCACCGGTCGAAGACACGATCGTGGTGAAGTGAACTTGGCCGCGTTCGCGCGGTCGCAAACGGCGGAGGGGAGGGGAGTATGGCGCGAATATCGAATCGAGGGGTGCTCTGCGTCGCAACGGCGGTAATCTGCGCGATGCCGCTGCGTGCCCAGTCGCCGCTCTCGGCCGAGGTCGGCATCGGCACGGCGAGCGTCTCCGGCGGCGATTACTACGACCGCAGGCAGATGACCGTGAGCGGCGACCTCGGGTTGCGGGTGCTTGCTGTCCAGGGTGTCGAACTGCTGGTCGGCGCATCGGCGCTACAGTATTACGGGGAGAACACTTTCACTGTCGCTCCCACGTGCTTCGGCTGCATCACATCCAACACTCGGGCCGTGCCCGAGTTCGGCTTCTTCGGGGCGACCGTCACCGGGCGCCTCCGGTTGAACGCCGCCACGACCGTCAGCGCGCAGGCCGGCCTCGGGCAGGTCCACATGCTCCTCACGCATGGCATCCAACCGGCCACGTCGTGGCGGGTGGACGTGGCCGCCCGCATCGTGGGCCCGCTGCAATTCGTGTTCGGCGGCCGGATTCTGTCGTGGACCCAGGGCGGAAATACGCTGTACGCCTACCCGATCACGTTCGGGGTGCGGCTGAACTGACCGGACCGGCACGGCGGGCGCGGGCCCCGGCCCCGCGCCCCCCCCCCCCCAAAAACCGCGAGTATAACTATAGCCCCGCTACCCCAGCGCAACCCGGGGGTCAGTTCGG
>JBJKPA010000308.1:0-8582 GCA_046706905.1 Gemmatimonadaceae bacterium | reverse complement strand
CGCCGGAACCCCCGTCGGCCCCTCGGGGATCACTCCCGACGTCACGCGCTTCGCCGGCCGCCAGGCCGAACGGCGCCTGCTGTTCCAGCTGCTCGACGAAGCATCGGCCGGCCGGCCGCGCGTCGTGTCGATCGTCGGCGAACTCGGCAGCGGCACCTTCACCCAGGCCCGCCAGCTCGAGCCCGAAGTGCGCATGCTGGGCGGCTCGCTCGTGTACGGGCGGGGACGGCAGATGGCCGTGCGCCGGCCGTACGGGCCATGGGCCGGCGTGTTGCAGACGATGCGCCGCGTGACGCAGCCGCTCGACGCGGGCTGGAGCGAGCTTCCCAAGCTGCTGCCGGGCTTCGGCGACGGCACCCGCCTCCCCGCCGGTACGAAGTACCGGCTCATGGAGGAGATCGCCGGCTACGTGCGCGCCGCGGCGGCGCGCTGGCCGCTCGTGCTGTTGCTCGACGAGATGCAGTGGGCCGACGAAGCGTCGTGGGACACGCTCGACCACCTCGTGGACCAGCTCGCCGACGAGCAGCTGATGATCTGCGTGACCATGCGCACGGGCGTGGAATACACGCCGGCGGCCGAGCGTCGCGCCGCGCTCGCCGGACACGACGGCTACCACGAGCTGCAGCTCTCGCGCCTCACGCGCGACGAGGTCAAGCGGTGGCTCGAAGCCGCGCTCAACCATCAGGAGGTAGGGCGGGAATTCCTGGCGTACGTGTACCGCCAGACCGAAGGGAACCCGTTCCTGCTCACGCAGCTCGTGCGGGCCCTGGCCGAGGACGGGTCGCTCTGGCACGACGGTACGCGGTGGGCGTGGAAGCCGCCCTCCGAGCTCCGGCTCCCGACCGGCGTGGAGGGCATCGTCTCGCGCCGCCTGGAGCGGTTCTCGGCCAGCACGCGGGCCGTGCTCGCCACGGCCGCCGTGGCGCGCCGGGAGATCGACCTGCCGCTGATGGAGGCGGCCGGCGCGGGAGGCCCGCGCGCGGTCGAGGCGGCGATCGAGGAGGCGATGGACGCCGGGATCCTCCAGTACACCTACGAACGGCGCCGGAAGGCCTTCCTGTTCGTGCAGGAATCGATCGCCGACGTGCTGGTGAGCCGGATCCCGCCCGGCGAGCTCGAGCGGCAGCACGAGCGGGTGGCGCGGGCGCTCGAGGCGCGGGGCGAGGGCACGCCGGTGGAGATCGCGCTGCACTACGATGCCGCGGCGGCCACGGCCGATGCCTACCGCGTGGCCCTGGCGGCGGCGGCCGGTGCCGAAGCGCTCTATGCGCTGCCCACGGCGCGTGACCTGGTCCAGATGGCGGCCCGGAACGCGGGCGGTCCCGAAGAGCTGGCCGAAGCGCGGGTGCGCCAGGCGCAGATCGCCGACGCACTGGGACACTACGACGAAGAGGAAGAGCTCTGCGACCTGGCCATCGACTGGTACGCGAGCCAGAAGGATGCTCGGCGCGCGCTCACGCTGCGCCGGATGCGCGAGCGCGCACGGAAGGAGCTGGGGCAGCCGGCCCGGCGTTCGCTGGAAGCGCTGCGGGCCCTGGACGAGGAAGCGGCACAGCTCGGCTTCGACGAGGAGCGCGTGGCGGTGCTCACGCTCCTGTCGCAGGTATACGGCCGCCTCGGCGATCCGCGGGAGGCGGCGCGTATCGCCGCCGAGTGCGTGGAGATCGCCGAGCGCCTGGGCGATCCGGCGCTGCTGGCCGAGGCGCTGAACCGGCTCGCCATCACGCTCGAGCCCGAGTCGCCCACGCGGGCGCACGAGTACTATCAGCGGGCCCTCGACCTGTTCCGCGAGACGGGCGACGTCCGCGGGCAGGTGCGCTGCTACAACAACCTGGGGATCGTGGCCCAACTCGAGAGCCGGATGGATCTCGCCCGCGAGTCGCTCACCACGGCGATCTCTCTGGCCCGCGCCGCCGGGATGCCCGACGTCTGGGGCACCGCCGCCCTCAACTTCGGCGTGATGCTCCAGAAGCTCGGCGATCTGGAGCAGGCGCGGCAGCTGTTCGGCGAGGCGCTGTCCCTGTTCGCCAAGGTGAAGAACAGCGAGTTGCAGCTCTACGCGCTGTTCAACATGGCGCATGTCGAGCGGGAGCTGGGCGAGTACGCCTCGGGGGCGGAGCTGTACGAGTCGACGGCCCTTTTGGCCCAGCGGATCGGCCAGTCGGACGTCGAGATCGGGGCGCGGGCGGGGGAAGGGATCTGCCTCCTGGCCCAGGGACGGCTCGACGACGCGCGGCGACCGCTCGCGGAGGCAGAGAGCCGGATGGCCACACGGAGCGAGTGGTTCCAGGGGCGCGAGCTGGTGGAGTGCCTGCGCGTGCTGGTGGCCGCGGCGGAGCACCGGGACAGCGACGCGATGGAGCAGTTCGAGAACGCGCGGGCCCTGGCCGACACGGCGGATCTCTACGCCGCGGCCTGGCTCACCGCGGCCTGCGCGACGGCGCTGTTCAACATCGATCGCGGGCGGACGCGGGCGGCGATCGAGCGGTATGCGTCCCGGGTGGACTCGCTGGGATTCGTCGTTTTGACCGAACAGTTCAGGGGACTGGAAGAACAGGCGTGATGGCCATCACAAACGCTTGTGGTGAACTAGCCCCATACTTTCTGTCAGCGTAATTTTCCGAGTCCAACCCGACAACAAATTTGTGGTCGCTCGCCGCTGGGTGGCCGACGTCCGGGACTCCTTCTCTATTCAGGTAGGGTTCAATGCGCCGGTTCACCTCGGTTCTCGCCCTCGCTGCCCTCGCCGTCGCCGCGGGGTGCGGTGACCAGGTCGCTCCTACGGCGACGACTCCCGCAGCGCCCGCGCCCTCGCTCTCGCGGGGCGGCTTCTCCGGCGACGGGCCGCAGTACTCCTTCAGCATCTCGCCGCGCGGCGGCGTCTACTGGGTCGGCCAGTATCTGCTGGTCGTTCCCCCGCACGCGGTCTGCGATCCGGCCACCTCGTCGTACGGCCCGGGCACGTGGGACGACCCGTGCACGCCGGCCGCGAGCTCGATCCGCATCACCGCCAGCATCAACACGATCGACGGGCGCGACTACGTGAACTTCAGCCCGGACATCCGGTTCGTGCCGAGCAGCAGCCAGTCGGGGTGGGTGACGATTCATACGTTCCGGTTCGCGGCGATCGGCGGCCACGGCGACCTGCGCCGCTTCTCGATCCTGTTCTCCGACGTGCCGGGCGGGCCGATCGTGGACGAATCGGCCACCGACCCGACGCTCGCCACGTACATCAACATCCGCACGGGCGCCGTGTGGCGCCGGATCAAGCACTTCACGGGGTACAACGTGCACTCGGGGATGATCGACGACTGCACGCCGTACGTGGACGATGGGTGCTATCCGGTGGGGACGGTGATCACGACGCAGTAGCGCGATTGGTGACCAGCGTCACGAGAAGGGCCCCGCGTCGCGGGGCCCTTCTTGCATTCGAGGTGACGCGGGGGCGACTCGACGAGTTGAACAGAAAATGCCGGGTGCCGAGGGGCTCCGCGAAGGGGAACGAAACCCCCGGCATACGTGTTTGTACGAACGAGGGCGCGGTCGAGCGGGGCGCGGGTTGAAACTCGCCGGGCCGGCCACTCGTTGAGGAGAGCAAGGCGATGGTGAGGCAGGTTCAGCAAGGAGGGGGTATGGACGTCCTCGTGATGCTCGAGGAGAACCCCGACCAGTCGCCGGTGCTCGCGCACGTGAACTCCGTTCCGGCGCCGCTCGATTCGGAGCGGCCCTCCCGGGACATCGTGACGCTGTATGGCGCTCCGAGCACGGAGTCAGTTGCGTTGGCGTTGGCGGCGGCGGTGGAATGCCACCGAACGGGGGAGGAGGGGGCAGGGAGTCTGGAGTCCATTCGCCACGTGGGGGTGTGGGCGGAGCGGGGGGCGGTGGGCGATGCGGCGTGGCGGGACAGCACCGGCCAGCTGGTGACGCGCGATCTGGAGATCCCGTTGGAGATTCTCCACGCGACGGCCACCCAGTTGATGCGGGAATGCGGCCAGGTGATCGGCCGGCTGGTCGCCGGGTTGTCCATGCCCGACTGGCCCGAGGGGGCCCGGCGGGCGATCACGGTGTCACTGGGCCCGGTACTGGGCCTCACGGCACCGGTGCTCAAGCCGCTGGAGAACGTGTTGGAGCGGTGGCGGGAAGCAGACAGTCTGGCCTTTGACTACGAGGGAGAATAAGACGACATCTGATCCGTCCGAGCCGTGAGCCCCGGGGAGCGCCCAAAGCGCTCCCCGGTGGCTTTTCCGGGGTCACTTGACGAACCCGCCGCGCCGGGACACGCTATCACGTACAGAGGTTCAACATATCGTGCCAAGGCAGTCCATCCGCACCACTCTCCGCCGCCCCTCAGGCGGCGAGCGCGTCTTCACGGACGCGCTCGGCCGCACGTGGAGTGCGGCGTACGTGAAGGGCGAGGGCGACGACCCCAACGCGGTGGTCTTCACCTGCGTCAGTGAGGTGCGGCAGTCGGGCCGCGCGATCGCCGTGGATCTGCCCGGCAGCGTCGGCGACGTCGAAGAGGAAACCCTCCGCGCCTGGCTGTCGGTCGCGCCCCGAATCGGCACACTCACCTGAGCCGGCGAGGATCGGCGAATGCCTGAATACAGAGGGTCGGAGATCCGAAACGTAGCGGTAGTGGGACACGGGGCGAGCGGCAAGACCAGTCTGGTCGATGCGCTCGCCTTCGTGTCCGGAGCCAGCAAACGCCACGGGTCGGTAAAAGACGGGACCTCCCTCACCGACACGGCCCCCGAAGAGGTCGAGCGGGGCTATTCGATCAACCTCGGCTGCGCCTACGCCGAGTGGCGGGACACGAAGATCAACCTGATCGACACCCCGGGATACCTGGACTTCCAGGGAGACGCCGTGGCCGGACTGGCCGCGGCCGACGGCGCGCTGTGCGTGGTCAGCGCGACGAGCGGGGTGGAAGTCGGCACCGAGCGGATGTTCCGCGAGGCGGTCCGGCGCCGCGATCCGGTGCTGTTCGTGGCCTCGATGATGGACAAGGAGCACGCCAGCTTCGACACCGTGTTCGGCCAGATCAAGGAGCGGCTGACGGCCAAGGTGATCCCGGTCGAGGTCCCGATCGGCGAGGGCCCGGACTTCCACGGGATCATCAACCTGTTCTCGAAGAAGGCCCACCTGTACAAGCAGGGGGGCAAGGGCGGCGAGTACGACGAGGTGGAGATCCCGGCCGAGCTGCAGCCGGTGTTCGACAAGTACTACGAGCAGCTCATCGAGACGATCGCCGCCACCGACGACGATCTCCTGGAGCGCTACCTCGAGGGCGGCGAGATCGCCCGCGAGGATGCCGTGGCGGCGATGAAGGAGGCGATGAAGCGGATGGAGCTGTTCCCCCTGTTCTGCGTCTCGAGCGAGCTGAACTACGGCACCCAGGCGGTAATGACCACCGTGGTGGAGCTGATGCCGACGGCGTGGGAGATGGAGGAGCTGCACGCCTTCAAGGGCGCCGAGGGCGACCACACGGTGGAGATCCACGCCAGCGACGAGGCGCCGTTCGCGGCGCTGGTGTTCAAGACGATGTCCGAGCCCCACGTGGGCGAGGTGAGCTTCTTCCGGATCTTCTCCGGCCAGGTCGACAACGGCATCGAGGTGTTCAACGCGACGCGCGACGGCGCGGAGAAGCTCAACCACCTGTCGATCTCGCAGGGGAAGGACCGTACGGAGGTCCCGGTCCTCCACGCCGGCGACATCGGGTGCGTGGCCAAGCTGCGCAACACCCACACCAACGACACGCTGTCCACGCGGCAGCATCCGGTGCGGCTTCCGCAGATCCGGTTCCCCGAGGGCGTGTTGCAGATGGCGGTGCACGCCGCGGCGCGGGGCGACGAGGAGAAGCTCCAGGCCGGGCTCCACCGGCTGCACGACGAGGATCCCACGTTCGAGATGCACTACAACCCGGAAACGCACGAGACGATCGTGTCGGGTCTGGGCGAGCGGCACCTCGAGGTGACGATGGGCAAGCTCAAGCGGAAGTACAGCGTCGAGGCCGAGCTCACCAAGCCGAGCATCGCCTACCGCGAGACGATCAAGGGAAAGGGCGAGGGCCAGGGGCGCCACAAGAAACAGAGCGGCGGCCGCGGCCAGTTCGGAGACTGCTGGGTCCGCTTCGCGCCCCGCGCGCGGGGGGCCGGCTACGAGTTCGTGGACAAGATCGTGGGCGGCTCGATCCCCAGCAAATTCATCCCGGCGGTGGACAAGGGCATCCAGGAGGCGTCGGTCCGCGGCATCCTGGCCGGGTACCCGCTGGTGGACTTCCAGGTCGAGCTGTTCGACGGCTCGTTCCACACGGTGGACTCGAACGAGATGTCGTTCAAGATGGCGGGCATCCTCGCCTTCAAGGCGGTGGCCCCCAAGTGCAAGCCGGTGCTGCTGGAGCCGCTGGACGAGATCCAGATCGTGACGCCCGACGAGTACCTGGGCGACGTGCTGGGCGACCTGTCGTCGCGGCGCGGGCACATCCTGGGCACCGACACCACGCCCGACGGCTCGCGCGTGCGGGCGCTGATCCCGCAGGCCGAGCTGCACATGTACGCCAGCGCCCTGCAATCGATGACCCAGGGCCGGGCCAACTTCACCCGGCAGTTCCACGGGTACGAGGAGGTGCCGCCCGACTTCGCCCAGAAGGTGATCGCGGAGTCGAGCAAGGAGCACGAGGAGGCGCTGGCCACGTGACGCGGCGCGCCCGGACGGCCGGACCCTCAACCCCCATCGCCATGCGAGTTCCCACGCTCATCCTGTGCCTCGCCCTCGCCGCCGGCTGCTCGGCCGGCGGCGCCCCGGGCGCCGCGAGCCCGGCGCCGCGGAATCCCGACGTCATCACCGCGCAGGAGCTGGCCAGCGTGCCATACAGCAACGCGTATGACGCCATCCAGCGCCTGCGGCCGCAGATGCTGCAGCCGCGGGGCGGCTCGGCCACCTCGTCCCTGACGCAGGAGGCCACGTACGGGGTCAAGGTGTACCTGGACGGCGTGCCGGTGGGCGGGCTCGACGACCTCAAGGACATTCCCCTGTCGGGGATCAAGGAGATCCGCTACCTGAACGCCACCGACGCGACCCAGCGGTTCGGCACCGGCAATCCCGGGGGCGCGATCATGATCCGTACCCACTGACGCACGGAGCCGGCGAGCGCCCGAGGCGCCCGCCGGCTCTCCTCCCTCTCCCGTCGCGGCCCGCTCAGCCCGTCTTCCGGCGGCGCGCGCGGGCCGGTTTCTTGGCCGGCGTGGCGATCTGGATCGGGAGCACCACCGGCCCCTCGTCGGCGCCCGGCGCGCATCCGTCCTGGGCGACGACCGGCTGCCGCGGCTGCTTGTAGGTGAACCGCTTGCCCTCGTAATTGCGGAACACCACCTCGTCCTCGGTGATCTTCTCGACGTATTCGGGGAGCAGCGGCACCTTGCCGCCCCCGCCCGGGGCGTCGATGCAGAAGTGGGGCACGGCCAGCCCCGACGTCCACCCGCGCAGCGCCTTCACGATCTCGAGTCCGGTCTCGACCATCGTGCGGAAGTGCTCGCCGCCCGCCACCTGGTCGGCCATGTAGAGGTAGTAGGGGCGGACCCGCGCGCGGAGCAGCGCCTGCATCAGCGCCTTCATCGTGTCCACGTTGTCGTTCACGCCGCGCAGGAGCACGGTCTGGCACCCCAGCGGCACGCCGGCGTCGGCCAGCCGCCCCAGCGCCGCCACCGTGGCCGGCGTCAGCTCGCTGGGGTGGTTGAAGTGCGTGTTCATGTACACGGGATGGTACTTCCGGACCATCTCGCAGAACTCGGGCGTGATGCGCTCGGGCAGATGCGACGTGATGCGGCTCCCGATGCGGATGATCTCCACGTGCGGAATCTCGCGCAGCCGCTGGAAGAGGTACTCCAGGCGGCGGTCGGAGAGCATCATCGGATCGCCGCCGCTCATGATGACGTCGCGGATCTCCGGGTGGTTCCGGATGTATTCGAACGCCGACTCGTACTGGTTGAGCGGGATCTTCTCCGGGTCGCCGACCTTGCGGCGCCGGGTGCAGAACCGGCAATACGAGGCGCACACCGGGCTCACCAGGAACAGCACGCGGTCGGGGTACCGGTGCGTGATGTTGGGCACCGGCGAGTCGCCGTCCTCGTCGAGGGAGTCGATGACCCCGTCCACGACGTCCAGCTCCTGGACCGTGGGCACGTACTGGTTCCAGATCGGGTCGCCGCCCTCCTTGAGCTGGGCGAGGACGTTGGGCGTGATCCGCATCTGGAAGTTGTCGAACGCGGGCTGGAGGGCCTGGACGTCGATGACGTCGTCGCCGAAGCGCTCGGCCAGCTTGTCGAGCGAATCGATGCCCGCATGGAGGATTTGCTGCCAGTCGCTCATGGCCGTCAGACTCCGCGCCTCGAGGATGAAGGAGAACCGCCGATCTCACGCGTCAGCACCAGCCGGTCGTCGGCCGGGGCATAGAAGTCCTGGAGCCGCGCCGCCACGCGGTAGCCGCGGGCTCCGTAGAAGCGCCGGGTCGCGTCGTAGGCCGCGCGCCCCGAAGTCTCGACCACCATCAGACGGCCGCCGCGCGTGCGCAGGCGCCGCTCCAC
>JBJKPA010000307.1:0-2842 GCA_046706905.1 Gemmatimonadaceae bacterium | reverse complement strand
GCGCTTGGCCCACTCCGGCGCCAGCGTGCCGGGCACGCGCACGCCTGCCGAGGCGGCGATGATGCCCAGCGCCCACGCGACCATCAGCGAGCCGGCCAGGATCGCCGCGCCGCGGTTCATCCCGGCGAAGCGGCCGAGGTCGTCCACGCGGGCGCCGATGGCGCCGGCGATCGCACCCAGGGTGACGTATGAGACGAGCCGGCCGCCGTTGTACGCGAGATGCGTGCCGAGGCCGGCCGCGCCGCGCGCGGGACTGGCGCCGGCGTAGACGCACACGAATCCGCCGCACATGCCCGCGCAGTGGATGCTCCCCACGAGGCTGGCGAGCAGCACCCCCAGCAGCAGGGTCACAGGCCGTTGCCCGCGCGCACCGCCTCCACGCGCGACGTGGCGGTGAACCGCTGCGCGCCGCGGTGGACGTCGAACTGCAGCTCCCACACGCCGCCGTACTTCACGGGGAGGCGCACGGTGTAGCCGGCGGAATCCCGCGCCAGCGTGCTGTCGATGATGTCGTTGGCGCGGGCGTTGAAGAACGCGGCCACCCGCACCGTGGCGTCGCGGATCGGCACGCCACCGGCGTCGGTGAGCGTGACGCGGAGCAGCGCGCCGTCCCGGGGCGTGAACGCGTCGAGGCGCGGCGACAGATGCCAGCCGAGCACGAGGTTCTGCCGCCGCTGGGCCAGCGTGCTGTCCCAGTCCACGGCCTTCTGATAGTAGTCGGGCTCGACGGCGAACGACGGATCGTCGTTGGCCACGCGATAGACCCAGATGTTGAGCCCCACCGTGGCGGTGAGAATCGCCACCACGGCCACGGGCCATCCCCAGCCTCGCTTCATTGCCGCTCCTTCCGCGCCTCGTGGCGCGATTCGTCGTCCTCGGACTCCGGCCCCACGAGGTGGTAGGGCACCGTGGCCGTGTACCCCGCGCCGTCGCTCACCCGCACGGTGATGTCGCGCCCGCCGTCGTGGAACGCGACCGGCGGCAGCATCACGAACATCGCCAACGCGTCGGTGCCGCCGGCCGGCACGGTGAGCGGATTGTCGGGGGCGATGAGACTCGCCGGCGCGACGTCGTCCACGCTCACCGTGTACGCGTGGGCCAGGTCGGTGCGGTTCGTGATCTTCACGCGGAGCTGGTTGGCCACGCGGCCATCGGGTTCGACCACGTACGGCTCGCCCAGCCCGCGCAGCACCGTGATGTCGGCGGGCGCCTTGCTGCCCAGCGTGTAGAGGAATCCGCCGAACACGGCCGCGAACGCCGCCGGGTAGAGCACGACCCGCGGGCGCAGCCGGCGGACCCGCTCGCCGGCCAGCGCGGCCTGCGACGAGTAGCGGATGAGCCCCGGCGGCTTGCCGACCCGGGCCATGATCGCGTCGCACGCGTCGGCGCACTGCGTGCAGTGGATGCATTCCATCTGCAGGCCGTCGCGGATGTCGATGCCGGTGGGGCAGGTGATGACGCACGCGCCGCAGTCCACGCAGTCGCCCAGGTTCGCGCGGTCCTTGCCCTTGCCGCGCGGCTCGCCGCGGTTCGTGTCGTAGGCCACGATCAGCGACTGGCGGTCGAGCAGCACCGATTGCCAGCGGCCGTAGGGGCAGGCCACGAGGCAGGTCTGCTCGCGGAACCAGGTGAAGTCGAGCATGATGCCGGCCGTGGTCACGGCCATCACCAGGAACGACGTCGGATGGTCGAACGGCGACTGCCGCACCCACACGACCAGCCGGTCGATGCCCACGAAATAGGCCAGGAAGGTGTGGGCCAGGAACAGCGACAGCAGGAGATACACGGCGTACTTGGCGAGGCGCCGCAGGTGGAGCTGCCCGCGCATGCCCTCGCGGTCGAGCTGCATCGAGCCGCTGCGTCCACCCTCGAACAGCCGCTCGATCGGGCGGTACAGGAACTCCATGTACACCGTCTGCGGGCATCCCCACCCGCACCAGACGCGCCCCGCCAGCGCGGTCAGCAGGAAGATGCTGATGATGACGCTGGCCAGCAGGAACATCAGCAGCAGCGTGTCGGTCGGGAAGAAGGTCGTGCCGAACAGCGTGAACCGCCGGGTGGGCACGTCGAGCAGAATGAGCGGCTTCCCGTTCATCCGGAGGTACGGGATGACGAAGAACACGAACATCAGGCCGTACGCCACCACGCGGCGCCGGTGCCAGAATTTGCCCGGCGACGGCCGCGGGCGGATCCAGCGGCGGGATCCGTCCTCGTTCATCGTCGGCAGGACGCGGCCGGTCGGGGCAGGGGCGGTCATTCGGGACGCACGACCTTCTCGCCCTGTGGCGCCTTGGGGTTGGGCGGATTCGTGTGGTGCAGCCCGTAGAACACGTACACCGCCACGTCGTCGATCTGCTCCGGCTTGAGCATCTTGCCCCAGTTCGGCATACCCTTGTCGAGCACGCCCTCGGTGATCGTGCGATGCACGTCGGTGATCGTGCCGCCGTGGATCCAGTAGTCGTCGGTGAGGTTCGGCCCGATGAGCCCCCCGCCGTCGGGGCGGTGGCAGGGCGCGCAGTTGGTCAGGAAGACCGTCTTGCCGGCGGCCATCGCCTGCGGATTCTTGCCCAGCGCCTCGAGCGCGGCGGCGTTGCCGCCCGCGGCCGGCGGCGGGAATTCCTTGGCCGCGGCGGCCATCGACGCGTTGTACTCGGCGATCCGGCCCGGCCCGCGCAGCACGTGCCAGGGATCCAGGCTGTAGACGGCGGCGAAGACGATCGTGGCCCAGAAGATCCAGACCCACCACCGCGGCATCGGATTGTCGTACTCCTGGATGCCGTCGTAGTTGTGTTCGAGCAGGCGGTCCTGGTCGGGTTTATTGGTCGGCATGGGGGGATTCGCG
>JBJKPA010000306.1:0-7111 GCA_046706905.1 Gemmatimonadaceae bacterium | reverse complement strand
AGGCGCGGCCGGCGTGCGCCGCGGCGGCGGGTACGATATCTACGTTCGCTCATAGCAGCCGGAGGCCGACGCGCCCGACGCGCGGCCTGGAGCACGCCGCTGCGCGGCAACCCCGCATCTGCCCGCTTGCGAGCCGGCGGCGCGAGCGGCCGGATCTCTTAGTGCAAGATCATTTACAAGTGTAAGCGCCTATACACGTGACCCGGCGGCGCCGGCTCCGGGTTCTAGCCGCATACAACCGCGTTCCGCGATGCGACGCTCGCGCCGGCCCCGTCCGGCACCATCGGTGCCGACGGCGTCCGCGCCGATGCGCCGGAGCGGCACGCGCATCCCTCACTTCGTGGAGGAGCATTATGACGAGGTATCTCCGCGCGGTACTCGCGGCGGGCGTGGCGCTCGCCATCAGCGCCGCCGCCGCCGCCGCCCAGCAGGCGGCCCGCGTCTCGGGCCGCGTGACCGGCGACAACGGCGCGATTCTGCCGCTCGCCAGCGTGTCGATCGAAACACTCCACCTCGGGGCCAACACCGACGAGGCGGGCCAGTACAGCTTCGTCGTGCCGGCCGGCCGCATCCCGTCCGGGCCGGTGACGCTCACGGTTCGGCGCGTCGGCTATGCGCCGCAGAGCGTCACGGTGTCCCTCGCCCAGGGCGCGTCGGTCGAGAAGGACTTCGTGCTCACCGCGCTGCCCAACGTGCTCAACACGGTGGTGGTCAGCGCCCTCGGCGTCCAGGTGCAGAAGAGCGAGCTCGGCACCGCGCAGCAGCAGGTCACTGCGCGGCAGCTCAACGAGACCCACGACAACAACGTCCTCAACGCCCTGGCCGGCAAGGTCTCGGGCGTGACGATCACCGGGTCCGGCACGCAGGGCGGATCCACGGCGATCCTCATCCGCGGCGCCAACTCGATCAGCGGGAGCAGCATGCCGCTGTTCGTCGTCGACGGCGTGCCCGTGTCCACCGCCGATCAGGGCGGCATGGTCGGAGGCGCCGGCATGCTCGCCGGCCACTTCGACTTCGGCTCGGCCATCGACGACCTCAACCCCGACGACATCGCCAGCCTCACGGTGCTCAAGGGCCCCAACGCCGCGGCGCTCTACGGCTCACGGGCCGCCAACGGCGTCATCCTGATCACGACGCGGAAGGGCAACGCCACGGGCGGCACGATGCGGACCTCGTTCACCTCGACCTACACGTTCGACACCCCCTCCATCCTGCCCAAGTTCCAGAACCTCTACGGACAGGGCTCGGCCGGCCAGTTCAGCTGGGTGGACGGCAAGGGCGACGGCGTGCAGGACGGCAACGACCAGAGCTACGGCCCGCGCTTCGAAGGCCAGATCATCAACCAGTTTACCTGCCCTGCGGGATGTCCGTGGGTCGCCCATCCGAACAACGTCTACAGCTTCTTCCAGACCGGCGGCACGTTCGACAACGACATCTCGTTCAGCGGCGGCACCGACCGCTCCAGCGCCCGCCTCTCGCTGGGCAGCGACCAGGAAAAGGGCTACATCCCGAACAACAGCTTCCGTAAACTCACCGCCGGCCTGAGCGGCCAGCTCCAGGTCTCCCCGAAGCTCACCGCCACGGCCAACCTGAGCTACGTCAACAACCAGGCCCTGAACCGGCCGGGCGTCGGCTACCAGGGCGGCGTGCTGGAAGGGCTGGACGTGTGGTTCGGGCGCCAGGTGGACATGAACGCCCTCAAGAACGAGTTCTACCAGTCCAACGGCCAGCTCTTCAACTGGAACTACAACTACCACAACAATCCGTACTGGGTCGCGTACGACAACCCGGAGCAGGACACCCGCGACCGCCTCATCGGCGACGTGTCGCTCACCTACGACCTCACGGACTGGTTGAAGATCACCGGCCGCACCGGCTCGGACATCTACAACTACAACCAGAGCGCCGACTACGCGGCCGGCAACATCGAGTGCGGCCAGGGCAACTGCGTGAACCCCGCCTATTCCGGTGCCTTCGCCTTCGAGCAGAGCTCCTGGAACGAGAACAACAGCGAGCTGCGCGCCACGATGAACAAGGACCTCGGCTCCCGTTTCGAGCTGAGCGCCCTGGCCGGCGTCAATCGGCGCTTCTCCACGTTCCGTGACGCGACGCAGTCCACCACGGGAATCTCCGTGCCCTGGATCTACAACGTGTCCAACGCGGCCATCGCGCCGTCACTGGGCCAGAACACGCAGAACCTGCAGGTCAACAGCGTCTACGGATCGGCCTCGCTGACCTACGATGACTGGTGGACCGTGGAAGGCACGGCCCGCAACGACTGGTCGTCCACCCTCCCCGCGGGGCACAACTCGTACTTCTACCCGTCGGTGAACACCTCCATCGTGCTCACCAACCTGTTCCCGTCGTGGCAGAGCAGCTGGCTGAGCTACGCCAAGATCCGCGGCGCCGTGGCCCAGGTGGGCGCCGATGCCAGCCCGTACGAGCTGGCCACGACCTACAGCGGCAACTCCAACAAGTTCGCCGGACAGCCGCTGTTCTCGATCAACAGCACGATCGCCAATCCGGACCTCAAGCCCGAGATCACGCAGTCGGGCGAGGGCGGCCTCGAGCTGGGCTTCTTCAACAACCGCCTCAGCCTCGACATGAGCTACTATCGCAAGTCCACGCGAAACCAGATCATCAACCTCACCCTCGCCCCGACCACCGGCTTCCAGTACAAGGCCATCAACGCGGGCAAGATCGTCAACGCCGGATTCGAGGCGCAGGCCAACGTCACGCCGGTCAAGTCCCACAACTTCGAGTGGGACGCGACGTTCAACTACTCGACCAACGCGAGCAAGGTCGTCACGCTCGCGCCGGGGCTGCAGACCATCGTGCTCAACAGCACGTGGGGCCAGAACGTCGAGGCCCGCGTCGGCCAGCCCTATGGGACGCTCTACGGCAACACGTTCCTCCGCGATGCCAATGGCAACCTCCTGACCTCGGGCGGCTACCCGCAGATCGGGCCCCGCGCCGTGCTCGGCAACGTCAACCCGATCTGGATCGGCAGCTGGAACAACACCTTCCGCTGGAAGAACTGGACGCTGAGCGACCTGCTCGACTACCACGTGGGCGGCAGCATCTTCAGCGTGACGAACATGTTCGGCCAGTACACCGGCGTGCTCGCCAGCACCATCGTCGGCCGGCAGGTGGACTGGAACAACCCGGGCATCGTGGTCAAGGGCATCGACCAGGCCACCGGCCAGCCCAACACGACCAACGTCACGTCCGAGAACTACTTCCAGTCGCTGTTCGAGATCAACCAGGCGTTCATCTACAGCGCGACCTACCTCAAGCTGCGGGAGCTGCGTCTGGGTTACGACTTCCCGTCCAGCCTGGCGCACCACCTGTGGTCGCAGTCGATCAACGTCGCTCTCGTGGGCCGCAACCTGCTCACGTCGAAGAAGATCCCGAACGTGGACCCGGAGCTGGCGTACAGCCAGAACACCAGCGGCCTGGGCATGGAGTTCGCCAACCTGCCGAGCACGCTGAGCTGGGGTGTCAACGTCCGGATCGTCCCGTAACCGTCACTTCGCGGAGAGCCAACCAGATGAAGATCACATCGAAGCTACTGGGTGCCGCGAGTCTCGCCCTCTGGGTGGGCGTGGCGGCGTGCGACAACGGCAAGATCACGAACGTCAACGTCAACCCGAACTCGCCGACCTCGGCGCCGGCCGCGGCGGTGTTCACCCAGGCCGCCGAGAACACGGTCAACCAGTTCTTCGGGGCCAACCCGATGGACCTGCGCGGCACCGAATGGACCTCGCAGCAGCTCGCCGAGGCGCAGTACCCGCAGGAGGACGAGTACAGCCGCCTGCAGGGGACCAACACCACCGGCACGTTCAACGCGCCGTACACCTCGGAGCTGGAGAACCTGCGCAAGGTCATCGCCGCCGGTCAGGCGGCGACCCAGCCCGCCGTGTGGGGGCCGGCCGCCGTGCTGCAGACGCTGGCATTCGGATTCATGACCGACACGTGGGGCGACATCCCGTACAGCCAGGCCCTGGCCGGCGACTCCACCGGCGGCAGCCTGACCCCGGCGTACGACGCCCAGAAGGACATCTACAGCGGCTTCTTCACCACGCTGTCCGCCGTGTCCACCGCGCTCGCCGGCGATCCCGCCAGCGATCCGGGGCTCGGCTCCGCCGACCCGATCTATGGCGGCTCGGTGGGCGCCTGGCAGAAGTTCGCCAACTCGCTCCACCTGCGCGACGCGATGCGGATCGTGAACGTCGATCCCGCGACCGCCGACGCGCAGATCAAGGCCGCGCTCAGTGCGCCGGGGGGCGTGTTCACCTCCAACGCCGACAACGCCCAGATGGTCTGGCCCGGCGACGGCGTGTTCAACAACCCGTGGGCGAACAACTTCCTCACGCGCGACGACCACCGGATGTCGCAGACGCTGGTCAACCTGATGGTGCCGGAGAACGATCCGCGCACCGGAATCTACATGCAGCCCACCACCTGCTACACGGCGCCGTCCACCACCGGCTGTCCGGCGGGCGGCACGGCGGAGTACGTCGGCATGCCCAACGGCCTCAGCCAATCCGCGGCAACCACGTACCTCAACACTGCGTCGCGCCCCGGGGCGGTCTTCTACCCGGGCAACACGGCGTACGGCACCTTCGGGGGAGGAGGGGCGAGCTACCCGTCCTATCTCATGACCTACGCCGAGGTGGCGTTCACCGAGGCCGAGGCGGCGGAGCGGGGCATGGGCGGGCTCGCGCCCTCGCAGGCCGCCGGCTTCTACAACGACGGCATCGAGGCCTCGATGGCGCAGTGGGGCGTGACCGATCAGGTCGCCATCGCGAGCTACATGGCGCAGCCGGACATCGCCTACAAGGGCGGGACGGCGGGTCTCACGCAGATCGCCGTGCAGAAGTGGATCGCGCTGTATTCCGACGGCGAGAACGCGTGGGCGGAATGGCGGCGCACGTGCGTGCCGAGTACGGCGGTGGCCGGGCCGGCGGCGCTCGTGAACTACATCCCGCGCCGGTACGAGTATTCCACCACGGAAGCATCGACCAACGCGGCCAACCTGGATGCGGCCATCGCCCGCCAGGGGCCGGATGACTTCGCCACCCGCATGTACTGGGACACGAAGCCCACCGCGGCGCCGACTTACGTGAACGCGCAAGCCTGCGCTGGCACGCCGTAAGGCGTTCCACACGAGCAGGCGATCGAGCGGGCTCCCCCGGTCTCCACCCGTGGGGGCCCGTCTCGTCGTCCGCCCATGATGGATCCCACGCCGCAGGCGCCGCGACCGGCGGACGACCCGAGGGAGCGCATCCTCGAATACCAGGCTCGCGCGATCTGGCCGCAGGAGCGGGACATCCTCCTGCGATACCGGCTTCCCGAGCGCCTGATGGTCCTCGACGCGGGGTGCGGCACCGGCGAGATCTCGTTTCGGCTGGCGTGTCTCTTTCCCGGTGCGGACGTGCTGGGAGTGGATATCCTGGATGACCGCCTGGACCGGGCGCGGCGCTGCTTCGGCCCGCTCGCGCCTCGGCTCAGCTTTGCCCGCCAGAACCTCTTCTCGCTGGACGTCCAGGACGACGTCTTCGACCTCACCGTCTGCCGGCACGTGCTGCACGCGCTCCCGCGGCCGGAGCGCGTGGTCAGGGAGCTCGTGCGGGTGACGCGTCCCGACGGCCTGCTGCACCTGATCCTCGAAGACTACGGCATGCTTCACTTCGATCGCGGCGTGCCCGATCCGCGGGACTTCTGGCACGAAGCGCCGGCGGCCTTCGGAAGAGCCACCGGGACCGACCTGTTCAGCGGGCGCCACGCGCTCGCCCTCCTGCGCGCGCATGGACTCCTGGACGTCACCATCGACTACGTGGTGGTCGACACGCTCCGCGTGCCCCGCGAGCTCTTTGCGGCGATCATGGGCGCCTGGCGCGATGCGTATGCGCCGGCCATTGCCGGCGTCACGCGGTTCGACCGCGCGGAAGTCATCGCCCACTTCGACGCCATGATCGCCAACATCCTCGATCCCGACGGCTACGCCGTCTGGATGGTGCCGGTCGTGAGTGCCCGGGTGCCGCCTGGACCTGCTGCTTGACCAGGATCAGGTACTTCGACCGCGCTTCGTATCCATATCGGCGCTTCCGTCGCATCAGGTTGCACTCGCGCTCAGGCCGGCGGCAGCTCCCCGGCCTCCAGCCCTCCCATCAAGTCGAGCAGCCCCGCGGCCTCCCACCACCGGTTCCGCTTTCCTTTCGACAACGGCAGCGGCACCCTCGCGCTCACGAGCTGCTCGATCGCTTCGTACACCCGGCTCTTCGCCCGCCCGGTCGCCGCCGAAGCCACCGGAGCCGAGATCATCGGGTGCGCGCTCCAGCAGCCGTCGGTGAATCGCCCGGATCTCCCGCATGCCGAACTTCCGGGTCTCCACCGCGTCGTCCACGGCGAGCACCATGGCATCGATGTTCGCCAGCACTTCCATCGCCGTCGCGGCCGGCGCGATGCCCGATTCGGCCCTGGCCTCGGCGCGCGGCAATTCGCGAGCGCCGAGCTGCATTCCCTCCACCTTGGAGGAGGCGATGGATTCGGTGCGCAGCAGCAGCCGAGCGAGGGGCCCCAACGCCGCACCTCCCTCATGATTCACCTGTCGGATCGCATCTTCGGCCTCGGAAATCAGCCCGGCGATCCGAGTAAATGGAACGATGGCTTGCCGCCATTCCCGGATCCCTCGGACCTGCGGCCATCCAGAGCCGGTCCATTCCCCGTTTCCCGGCATAAGAGGGCTGCCCTGATCGGACTGTCCCAAATCCGGGGGACTCGCCCCTGCCACACAGTCGTTCGTTGGCCCGCGCTACTCGTTTCCCGCCCTCACTCCGCGCGGAGCGTTTCCATGGGGTCCACGCGAGCGGCGCGCCAGGCGGGGATCACACAGGCCACGACAGTGACGATCACGAGTGCGCCCGCGGCCGCGACTAGCGTTCCCGGATCGCGTGACGCTACACCGTATAGCAGCGAGGCGATGAATCCCGCGATGGCCAACGCGGCCACCACGCCCACGCCGATCCCGACCATGACCACGCGGACGGCGTCGCCGACAATCAACCGAGCGATCCCGGCCGCCCGCGCGCCAAGCGCCATCCGCACG
>JBJKPA010000305.1:0-6833 GCA_046706905.1 Gemmatimonadaceae bacterium | reverse complement strand
CTGCGGGTTGAGCGGCGTCTGCGAGAACACCTTCATCACGTAGAACGTCGTGGGGCCGGCGATCTTGATCGTGTCCACGATCTGCTGCTGGATCCCCTGCACGATGGACGCCATCGCCATCACCGTGGACACGCCGATCACCACGCCGAGGATGGTGAGCGCCGAGCGCAGCTTGCTGACGCGCAGCGAGTCCAACGCCACCGCGAAGTTCTCGCGGAAGGCGTCGGCGAAGCGCCGCCAGAGGAGCCCGAGGTCAGTCCGCATGGAGCGCCGCCACGGGATCCAGCCGCGCGGCGCGCGCGGCGGGGTAGACGCCGAAGATCACGCCCACGCCGGCGCCCAGCGCCAGGGCGAGCAGCACCGACCAGACGGTGACGCGCGCCGGCAGCGGCGAGAGGAAGGTGACCGCCTGGGCGAACAGATAGCCGCTCCCGGCGCCCAGCGCGCCGCCCAGCGTGGCGAGCATGATCGCCTCGGCCAGGAACTGCCGGCGGATGTCGCGCTGCGTGGCGCCGACCGACTTGCGGAGGCCGATCTCGAACGTCCGCTCGCGCACCGCCATCAGCATGATGTTCATGATCACGATCCCGCCGACCACGATGCCGATGGCGACCACGGCCGGGACGACGGCGAACAGCACGGCGGTGAGGCGCTTCCAGAAGGACACGAAGGCGTCGGAGGTCTCGACCGAGAAGTCGTCGGGCTGCTCGGGTCGGAGCTGGTGCGCCACCCGCATGGCTTCCTCGGCGGTGGCCATCGCCGGCGCGATCTCGGCCGCCGTCGCCATCTTGATCGAGATCTGGGTCGTCTTGCGGCGGCCGTACACCGACTCGAAGGTCGTGATCGGCATCAGGGCGAAGCCGTCGAACGACTGCCCCAGGACGCGGCCCTTGGGGGCGATCGTGCCGACCACGGTGAAGATCTGCCCGCGAATGCGCACCTGCTGGCCGATCGGGGAGACATCGCCGAACAGATCCTTGGTGACGTCGGCGCCGATCGCGACCACGTAGCGGCGCTCGTTGACGTCCACCTGCGTAATGGGCTGGCCGGCGGTGATGCGATAGTCCTGAACGGTCTGGTAGGGCGGGGTGATGCCGAACACGAGCACGCTGCCCAGCGTGCGGTCGCGCCAGAGGACGTCCGAGCGCGGGGTGGGCCAGCCGGAGGTGAGACCCACGGCGAGGGCGTTCGGAATGGCGCGCTCGACGACCGCCGCGTCGGCGATCGTGATCGGCGGCCGGCGGCGCGCGCGGGCCATGTCCTCGTCGGAGATGAACCCGATCTGGATCGGGTCGCGGCGCACCATGAACGAGTTCGCGCCGACCATGTTGTCGGCGATGTTCTCCTTCACGTACGCGTTCATGCCCTGGATGATGGCGACGACGGCGACCAGGAACGCGACGCTGACCACGATGCCGAGCAGCGTGAAGAACGACCGCAGCTTGCTCACCCGGATCTGCGTGAGCGCCGTGAGGAGGACGTCGCCGAAGCGCATGGGGGAAAACTACATGTAAGACGGTAGGACTGTAGGACGGCAGGACGGCAGGACGGTCACGGCGTGACATGGTTTGCCGTCCTACGGTCTTACTGTCCTACCGTCCTACCGTCATTCGTACCGCAACGCCTCCACCGGATCCAGGCTCGCCGCCCGCACGGCCGGCACGATCCCGAACACGATGCCGGCGAAGGCGCTGCCGAGCACGGCGATGAGGATCGCCGCCGGCGGCGTGCTGGCGTCGATCGGCGTGGCGTGGCGCACGACGTACGTGATCCCGCCTCCCACGGCCAGCCCGATCAGGGCGCCCAGCGTGGTGAGGGTCGCGGCCTCGACCAGGAACTGCCAGAGAATGACCCCGCGCGTGGCGCCCAGCGCCTTGCGCACGCCGATCTCCCGCGTCCGCTCGGTCACGCTGATCATCATGATCGCGATCACGCCCACGCCGCCCACGAGGAGCCCGATGGCCGACAGCGTGATCATCACGAGGAAGAACACGCCGACGATCTTGTTGTACAGCTCCATGATCTTCTCGGGCGTCGAGACGAAGAAGTCGTTGGCCGTCTCGGGCCGCAGGTGGCGCGTGGTGCGCAGGGTGGCGATCGCCTCGTCCATCACCGCGTCGCGGTTCGCGCCCGGCATCGGCTTGACCGTGAGGTCCAGCCAGTGGAGGCTGAAGTTGAGCCGGCGGTAGGCGGTGTTGATCGGCACCACGACGCGGCCGTTGTCGCTGCCGTCGAACGCGTTGGGAATGGGATCGTAGACCCCGATCACGGTGAAGTCGTTGCCGCCCAGCCGGATGTGCTTGCCCACCGGATCGGCGCCGAGGAACACCCGCTTCACGATCTGCGTGTTGACGAGCGCTACGGGCGCGCCGGCGTTGTTCTCTTCGGGGGTGAAGTTGCGGCCCTTGGAGATCGTGCCGCCCGACACCTCGAACCAGCCCGGCGTATAGGCGTCCACGGTGACGGCGCTCAGGTCGCGGTCGGCGAACTTGATCGGGGCCGTGCCGCCCACGTGCGCGGTCACGTCGAGCACGTCGGGCAGCGCGGCGATGCGCGCGGCCTGGTCGAGCGTGAGCGACGGATTGTGCCGCCAGGGGCACGAGTCGGCGGAGCCGGTGCAGCTGTTGATCTGCGCCGGCCAGCGGGTGATGAAGAAGGTCGTGGGCCCGGCCGCGGCGATGGACTTGGAGACGCCCGCGTTGATGCCGTGCACGGCGGCCGTCATCACGGTCACGACGAAGACGCCGACGGCGATGCCGAGGATCGTGAGCCCGGCCCGCACGCGGTTGGCGCGGATCGAGTCGAGCGCCATCAGCATGCCTTCGAACAGCGCGGAGACGCGCGCGATCACGTTCTGCATGTCACTCCGCCCGGATGGCGAGAATGGGGTCGAGCCGCGACGCGCGGCTGGCCGGGTAGGCGCCGGCCACGATGCCGACCCCGGCGCCGATCCCCACGGCGAGGGCGATCGACCAGGGCGCGACGGCGGCCGGCAGCGGCGAGACCATCGCCACGACCTTCGCCATCGCGATGCCGAGTCCGACGCCGAACAGCGCGCCGACGCTGCTCAGCGTGGCGCTCTCGACCAGGAACTGGGCCAGGATGTCGCGGCGGCGCGCGCCCAGCGACTTGCGGATGCCGATCTCGCGCGTCCGCTCGGCCACGGCGACGAGCTTGATGTTCATGATCACGATCGCGCCCACGACGAGGCCGATGGCGGGGAGCACGATCCCCGCCAGCACGAGGTAGTGCTTGATCGTCTCCCACTGCGAGAGCGCGGTCGCCGAGCTCTCCATCACGAAGTTGTCGGCCTGCTCGGGGCGGAGCTGGTGGCGCCGCCGCATCACCTCGCGCACGATCTCCTCGACCGGCTGGAACTGCGCCGGCGTCGGCGACTGCACCATCGTGCTGTAGAGATCCTGGCGATTGCCCATCAGCCGCGCAAGCGCCGAGTGGAAGGGCGCGGCGAGCTGCCGGTCCAGGTTGATGCCGAACACGGTGCCCTGGTGCGTGAGCACGCCGATCACGCGGAACGGGAAGCGGTCGATCTTCAACACCCGGCCGATCGGGTCGAGGTTGGGGAAGTACTCCTGGGCGATCGCGTCGCCGATCACGACGACGTCCGCGCCGAGCGCGTCTTCCTGCTCGTCGAACACGCGGCCCTCGGCGACGTTCAGGTCCTTGATCTTGAAGAACTGCGGCGTGGCCGCCGCGGCGAGGACCTGGGCGCCGCCCGTCGCGTACTGCGACGAGACGTTCATCCACTTGAGGTCCTGCATCGCCCACCGCGCGTCGTCGGGGAGCGCGGCCTTCACGGCCATCGCGTCGGCGACGGTGATCTTGGGGCGCTGCTGCCACTCCTTCCATTCCTCGCTGGTCACGTTCCCGGTATTGATGTCGGGATACGACCGGAGGTTGAAGGTGTTGATGCCGAGGAATTTGCCGGCGAAGTCCTGCTCGACGTAGACGCTCATGCCCTGGACGATCGAGACCACGGCGATCAGGAACATGACGCTGATCATGACGCCGATGAGCGTGAAGAAGCTCTTCAGCTTCTGCACGCGGATCGTGGCGAGGGCGAGGCGGACGGCTTCGAAGATCTGCACTGCTGGCGGGCTCCGGGTCGGGACGGGGTGGGGTCCACCAGGTCGTACGCATCGGGTGGGGGGAAGGTGTCAAATCTTTGGTCTTCCCCCACCCCCCAAACCGAAGGCCCAGAGCCGGAAGCCGACAGCCGTCGGCAATCGGCAACCGCGCCGGGACGGCCCTCGACTCATCCGTACCGCCCGCGCGAGGAGCCGTCAGGTCGTCGTGGCCGATGGCTGACGGCCGTCGGCCGCGAGCTCTCAGCCTTCTGTTGGGGCGGGGCCGGGGGCCCCCTATTCGTACCGCAGCGCCTCGACCGGATCGAGCCGGGAGGCCCGGGCGGCCGGGAGGAGCCCGAACAGGATTCCGGTGAACGCGCTGGTCCCGAGGGCGGCCGCCACCGCCCACGCCGGCACACTGGCCGGGATCGGCGTCGCCGAGCGCACCAGCCAGGAGAGCAGCACCCCCACCACGAGGCCGATCACGGCCCCGATGCCGGTGAGGGTGACGGCCTCGACCAGGAACTGCCACAGGATGGTCGCCCGGGTGGCGCCGAGCGCCTTCCGGACGCCGATCTCCCGCGTCCGCTCGGTGACGCTGATCATCATGATCGCGACCACCCCGACGCCGCCCACGATGAGCCCGATCGCCGACAGCACGAGCATCACCAGGAAGAACATGCCGAACACCTTGTTGTAGGTGTCGTAGAGCTTGTCCTGGGTGATGATCGCGAAGTCGTTGTCGGTAGCGGGCCGGAGTCCGTGCCGCTCGCGCATCAGCGCCGTCACCTCGTCCACCGCCTCGTCGCGCGAGACGGCCTCGCGCGGCACGACGGAGATCCCGATCTGCCGGCGGCCCGCGTTGAGCACGCGGAACGCCGTCTGGATCGGCACGTACCCGTGGGGGTCCTCGCCGGCCAGGAAGCTGGCGGCCGAGTGATAGACGCCGATCACGCGGAACTGCTCGCCGCGCACGTCGATGGTCTGGTCGATCGGGTCGGAGCCGTTGAACAGGCGCGCGGACATGATGCTGTCGATCACGATCACGCGGTCGCCGGCGTCGGCCTCGGCCTGGGTCCAGCTGCGGCCGGGAAAGATGTCGCCGCCGCCGTCGATGATCACCCAGTTCGAGGTGAACGCGCTGATCGTCACGGCGCTCAGCTCGCGGTCGGCGTACTTGCTGGGCAGCGACATGTCGAGGCGTGCGCCCGCCGCCCGCACCGCGGGCAGCGCGTCGATCGCCTTCTGGTCCCCCATCGTGAGCGGCGGGTTGTGGAGCCACTTGCAGGTGGCGTCGGTGCCGTCGCAGGCCTCGAAGGTGATCGGGAACCGCGACACGAAGAAGGTCTTCGGGCCGGCCGATTCGAGCTGCTTGGCCACGCTGTCGTTGATGCCGTGGATGGACGCCGAGATCACGACGACCACGAACACGCCGACGGCGATGCCGAGAATCGTGAGGGCCGCGCGCACCTTGTTGGCGCGGATGGACTCCACCGCGATCCCCACGCCCTCGGTGAGGTTGAACGCCCAGGTCCCGAGCAGGTTGCGCATGCGCTACTCCTGCCTGAGGGCGGCGATCGGGTCGAGCAGCGCGGCGCGGCTCGCCGGATAGACCCCGGCGATGATGCCGACGCCGGCGCCGACCGAGACGCCGACGATGACCGACCAGAGCTCGATCGCCGCGGGCAGCGGGGTCGTGGCGGAGATCACCTTCGCGAAGCCGAACCCGAGGCCGACGCCGACCGCGGCACCGAAGATGGCCAGGGTCATGCTCTCGACCAGGAACTGGTTCATGATGTCGCGCCGCCGGGCGCCGAGCGCCTTGCGGATGCCGATCTCGCGGGTCCGCTCGGCCACCGCGACGAGCATGATGTTCATGATCACGATCGCCCCGACCACCAGCCCGATGGCCGGGAGCGCGACGCCCGCCATCACGAGGTAGCCCTGGACCTTGCGCCAGAAGGCGAGCGCCGACTCGGAGGTCTGCAGGGCGAAGTCGTCCGGCTGCTGCGGGTGGAGCTGGTGGCGGGCCCGCATGACCTCGCGCACCCGCTCCTCGTTGTCCGGGATCTCGGACTCGGTGGCGGACTGCACGATGACCGCGTCCACCACGCCGTGCGGATTGAGCAGACGGCGGATCGGCGATCGCTCCGGCGCGACGATGAACTGGTCGAAGGAGATGCCGAACGCGCTCCCCTGCGTCTCGGCGACCCCGATGACGGTGTACGGCTGCCCGGCAAGGCGCAGCTCACGCCCGAGGGGGTTGAGATTGGGGAAGAAGTGGTCCTGGACGTCCTTGCCGATCACGATCACCGACGAGCCCAGCGCGAACTCCTGCGGCGTGGGGAGCCGGCCGAGCGTGACACCCATGCGCTTGATGGTGAAGTACTGATCGCTCACGCCGTAGGCGGTGACGCGGCGGGGCGTGCCGTAGCGCGATTCCGCGTTGACGCCGCTCTGGCTGTAGCTGGCCCACAGCGTGCCCGGGGCCAGCGCGTCGGCGACGGGCGGAATGTCGTACTCGTAGATGGGCGGCCGCGTGCGCCACGACCGGCGCTCGGCGGCGGTGACCCCGCCGACGTTGATGTTCGGGCGCTGCCGCAGCTCGAAGGAGTTGAGCGCGATGAGCTTGCCGAGCAGCTCGTCCTTCATGTAGTTGCCCATCCCGCTCACGATGGACACCACCGTGATGAGGAACATCACGCCGATCGTGACGCCCAGCGCGGTGAAGAAGCTCTTCAGCTTCTG
>JBJKPA010000304.1:0-2624 GCA_046706905.1 Gemmatimonadaceae bacterium | reverse complement strand
GGGGGCGGCACGAGCGCCGGAACCGGTGCCGAGCGGGCCGCGGGCGGCCGGGCCGCGCGCTCCGGCGCGCTCTGGGCGGTCAGCGGCGAGGCGAGACCGGCCAGCAGGAGCGCGATGGAGGTAACTCTCGGCATATGTGCAACCTAACGCGCGTCGGACCGGGCTTGCGAGACGTCCGTTTGCACTAGGACCGGGTGCTGGTGCACCTTATTGTTAGAGGGTTAGCACGGACCCTACGACGCACATGGCCAGACAACGCCCGAAATCGACGAAGAAGCGCGGCGCGAAGCGGGGGCGGCCCAAGAGCTCCCCGTCGGCGTACTACGTGCAACCCGGCAAACGCGGCACGGTGATCGTGCTCCGCAAGCCGTGCGGAAACCGCGCCACGCCCAAGGTGTGCGGCGTGATGCCCAGCCGCGGCCACGCGCAGGCGCTGGTGGACCAGCTCGAGCGGGCCGAGACGGCGGTGAACGACCTGTTCTACGAGGCGACCGACGACGGCATCGAGGCGCTCGAGGCGGTGCTCGCGGCCTGCCGCGACGCGGTGCTCAAGAAGCTCCCGGTGTCGGCGGCGCGCGCCGAGGAAGTGCAGCGCGCCAACGAGGCGGGCGAGATCGAGCCGCTGCCCAGCGACCCGGCGGCGTAGGGCCGCTCAGTCCGGCGGCGGACGCCGGCCGGCGGTGCGCCGCGGCTCGGGCGGCGCGTCGGGCGCCGCGAATCCGGTGAAGTGCCCCGTGTGGTGCCAGGTGCCGGTGTCGGCGGTCAGGGAGTCGTCGAGCTCCGCACGCTCGATCTCGCTCAGCCGGCCGATGTCGATGCTCTCCGATCCGTCGACGCCGCGCGGATTGTAGATGTTCGCGAACCGCGCGCCGACCACGATCTCCTCGGGCTTGTACGACGTGCGCGCGTGCACGGTCTGGGCGAAGGTCTCGTCGATGCCGCTGAGCAGGACGAGGAACTCGCTCTCGCAGGCGTTGAAGCCGTCGCCGGTGAGGCCGAACAGCGGGCTCGACTCGTCGATCGGGTGGACCACCGTCCACGACAGCGGAAAGAACACGACGTGCGTGCGCTCGAGCTTGAGCTGGTCGTACACGCGCGTGCGCACGCCGCCGCGCTCCTCGATCCGGCTGAACAGCACCTTCACGTCCAGCTCGATGAGCTGGTTCGACCGGCCGTTCACGAGACGGAACATGAACCCCGAGCGCCCCCGGTAGGGCGCGACCACGGCCCGGGAGCTGAAGATCACCCGCGCGGTGGGGCGCGCGAAGCGCGCGAACAGCACGCCGGTGGCCAGCGCGAAGCTCAGCAGGCCGACGATCGTTTCCAGCGTCACGATCAGGTTGGCGGCCACGCCCATCGGCACGACGTTGCCGTAGCCGATCGTGGCGAAGGTGTGGACGCTGAAGAAGAACGCCCGCGCGAAGTCGCCGCCCATCGTGGCCGCCGGCGTTCCGCTCAGCGCCCCCGCCCCGCACGCTGTGAAGGCGGCGGCGAACAGGACGTTCACCGCGAGGTATCCGACCACGAGCAGCCCGATGAACTGCGGCCAGGTGAGGGCGAGCAGCGCGTGGTACAGGCTGAGCGACGCCCACCGCGGCAGTCCCCCGCGGCGCACGTTGAACGACCCGTCGCGGTTGAGCAGCCGCGGGGCGTTCGCCGCGCCGACGACCGTGCCGAAGCCGAGGTCCTTCGGTTCGTCGGTCGCCGTGCCCGGCGGCCGCGGATTCGGTCCCGTCATCGCGCCCCACCCCTCCCGGTCATGGCGTGCCCCGGAGCGGCGCGGTCACGAGGAGCGAGGTGCGGCGATTCATGGGGCGCTCGCGTTGCGGGAAGGTGGGCACGATCGGTGCGAATCTAGCATCCCGGCCACCGCCGATCCAAGACGGCGGCGTCGCGCCGGTCGCCGCCCGGGCGGCGCCTCTGCTTTCTGTCCATGGCGGCGCGCTCTAAGTTGCGATCCATCGGGTGGAGGAACGGCGTGCTGCGTTCGATAACCGGGATCGTGGCGGGATGCGGCGTCGTGTTCGTGCTGAACACGATGGCCAACGGCGTCGTGCTGCACGGGGGACCGACCCCGGTGATTCCGCCCTTTCCGCTCACCATGATGCTCCTCCTGATGCACGGGCTGGCCGGAGTCGCCGGCGGCTACCTCGCCGCCCGCGTGGCGCGCGGGCGGCCGGCCACCCACGGACTCGCCGTCGGCGTGCTCTACCTGATCGCGGTGCAGTCGTCCTGGCCCCCGCTCCACGCGGCGGCCCATCCGGTGAGCGCGCAGCCGCTCTGGTTCACCCTGGCGATCCTGGCGGTGGCGGTGGTGGGTGCGACGCTGGGCGGGGGCGCCCGCGGAGAGATCGTGGAGGAACGGTTGCGCTCTAGTGACCTAGAGCACTAGAGTACTCCGTGCGCATCGAACTCGCTCCCGACGACCGCCGCCCCCTATTCCTCCAGATCGCCGACGCCGTCCGCGCCGCCGTCGCCCGCGGCGAGCTCGCGCCCGGCGACCCCCTGCCTCCCCTCCGCGCCCTCGCCCCGGAACTCGGCGTCCACGCCAACACCGTGCTCCAGGCCTACCGCGAGCTGGCCGCCGCCGGCGTGGTGGAATCGCGCCGCGGGAGCGGCACCTT
>JBJKPA010000303.1:0-2518 GCA_046706905.1 Gemmatimonadaceae bacterium | reverse complement strand
CCTTCGCGGCGCCCCGCGCGGCGCGCGCCCAGCTCGCGCCCAACGCCCACTGGCACACGATCACGACGCGGCACTTCCGCGTCCACTTCACGCCGGCGCTGGAGTCGCTGGCCCGACGCGCCGCGGCGAACGCCGAGACGGCGTACACGCAGCTCTCCGCCGAGCTGCACCCGCCGCGCGGGATCATCGACCTCGTGGTGACCGACAACGTGGACCTCACCAACGGCTACGCGACGCCGTTTCCCACCAACCGCATCGTCATCTACGCGAACCCGCCGGTGAACGAGACCGCGCTCCGGTTCACCGACGATCCCGACGCGATGGTGATCACGCACGAGCTGACGCACATCTTCCATCTCGACCGCTCGCGCGGCATCTGGGCGCTGGCGCAGCACGTGTTCGGCCGAGCGCCGTACCTGTTTCCCGACCTCTACTCGCCGAGGTGGCTCACCGAAGGGCTGGCCGTGTTCTACGAGTCGAAGCTCACCGGCGCCGGCCGCGTGCTCGGCTCCGACCACCGGATGATCGTCCGCGCCTACGCCGAGGAGCACCGGTTTCCGACCATCGACCGGATCAGCCTCGCCGACGCGCGCTTCCCGTACGGCAACTCGCCGTACGTGTTCGGCTCGCTGTTCATGAACTATCTGGCGCGCACGCGGGGCGATCACATGCGCCAGTTCGTCGAGTCGGAGTCGTCGCAGCTCATCCCGCTGTGGCTCGACCGGCCGGCGAAGCAGGCGTTCGGGATCTCGTTCACCGACGCGTGGCGGCAGTGGCGGGATTCGCTGACGCGGGCCGCGCCGTCGCCGTCGCTCCCCGCGCCGGGATGGCGCTACCTCACCGCGGCGGGGGGCTACGCCAGCTTCCCCCGCTGGGCCGACGACACGGCGATCGTGTACTCGGGCACCACGGGACGCGACAACTGGGAGTCGTACAGCGTGACGCTGGACGGCACGGTGACGCGGCTCGACCGGCGCAACAGCGACTCGCCCACGCTGCTCGCCCCGGGCGGCGAGCGCTACTTCACGCAGCTCGAGTTCACCGATCCCTACCACGTGCGCTCGGACCTGTTCGTGCAGCGCGGGCGCGACCAGGTGCAGCTCACGCACGGCGAGCGGCTCACCGTGCCCGACCGGCGGGCCGACGGCAAGCTGGTGGCCGTGCAGACGCTTCCCGGGGCGACGCGGCTCGTCACGCTGGACTGGGACGGCACCGGGCTCACGCCGCTCACGCGCGGCACGCCGGACCTCAACTGGACGGAGCCGCGCTGGTCGCCCGACGGGACGCACATCGCGGCCGCGCTCTGGCACCGTGGGGGGACGTCGGAGATCGTGGTGATCGACACGACGGGCCGCATCGTGCAGCACATCTCGCCGGCCCACGCCGTGCAGGCGGCGCCGAGCTGGTCGCCCGACGGCAAGACGATCTACTTCACCTCCGACCGCAGCGGCGTGACGCAGGTCTATTCGGCGCCGTTCGCGCCGGGCGACACGGGCGGCGTGAAGATTCTCACCTCGACGACGACCGGACTGTTCTACCCGAGCGTCTCGCCCGACGGGCGGTGGCTGGTCGGGTCGGTGGTGGTGGGGGACGGAAACCACGTGCGGATCGCGCCGGTGGACCGGCTGGCGCCGGCGCCGGCGCCCCCGCTGCCGCCCGACGCCCGGCCGCAGCCGCCGGAGCCGGTGGACAGCGTGACGACGGCCCCCACGCCCTACTCGCCGTGGGGAAGCCTGTGGCCGCGCTACTGGATGCCGGTGGAGGAGCCCTCGCTGGCCGGGGGGGCGCGGTTGGGAGCGTTCACGAGCGGCGCCGACATCGTGGGGCGCCACGCCTACGACGCGCAGATCTTCGTCCCCACCGACAACACCGGGCTCACCGGCTTCTTCGATTACGTATATGCCGGGCTCGGCATGCCGCTCATCGGCGTGAACGGGTCGCAGGACTGGGAGAACTACGGCGCGATCCGCAACGACCGCCGGCAGGTGATCGGCACGCTGCGCAAGCGCACGCGCTTCCTGGCGATCGGTCCGACGTGGACGCGGCCGCGCTACCGCACGTACGGCGCGCTGTCGCTGTTCGGCGCGCTCGAGGTGCACGACTACGCGGCCGACCCGGCGCCGCTGATCGCGCGGATCGACTCGTTGTACCGCCGCACGACGTACTACCCGACGTTGATCGCGAGCGGGAGCTGGAGCGACGCGCAGCTCCCGCTGGCCGCGATCTCGCCCGAGGACGGGGTGACCGGCGCGTTCACGCTGCGCGAGCGGTTCACGAGCGGCCAGCCGTCGGCGAATACGTTGAGCTTCGTCGCCAACGCCACGGCGTACCGGTCGTTCGACTTCGGGGGCTTCGCGCACCACGTCGTGGCGCTCTACGGCGCGGCGGGAATCGAGGACAACAAGGCCACCGACTATCTGCAGCTGGGTGGCGTGAGCGGGTCCACGCTCACCCTGGCCCCAGGAGTGGTGCTCGGCGAGGGGCGGCGGACCTTCCCGATCCGCGGCTTCCAGCCCGG
>JBJKPA010000302.1:0-4108 GCA_046706905.1 Gemmatimonadaceae bacterium | reverse complement strand
GCCGTCATCTCCTCCAGCTCGCGCTCGGCCAGGGCCAGCTCGTTCTCCTGCGCGGCCAGCTTCTGCTCGAGCACCTGCAGCCGCTCGGCGTGGTGGGCCTCGTACTTGGCGGCCAGCTCCACCGTCTGCTGGTCCTGGATCCCCTCGGCCAGCGTCTTCCGGCGGCGCACCGTCTCCAGCTCGCCCCGCTCCTGCGCCACCCGGTCACGCGTCCGGGCCACGCCCGTGCGCAGATCCTCCACCCCGAGCTTGGCGTGGACCAGCGAGTCCTTCATGCGGGCCAGCACGTCGCGGCGCTCTTCGGGCTTGGTGGCCCGGGCCATCAGGTCGTTGAGGGATTGCCGGAGATTCTCGAACACACGACACCTACGAGCGGAGGGAAGACCGCGTTTCCGGGGGCGCCGGACGAACCGCTGGCGCCGTCGCGGGTCGGCTCGGTAGGATACGCTGTTTCGCGCCGTCGCGGCAACCGCACCGAAAACCCGGTCGCACCCCATGTCCATGCCGTCCCCGCTCGTCGCCGTCACCGCCACGTCGGAAGTCGTCCGCGACATGCCGCGCCTGCGGATCAACCGCGTCTACACCGACGCGCTGATCCGCGCCGGCCTGACGCCGCTCGTCATTCCGCCGCTCGAGCCCGCCGCCGCGGAGCAGCTCCTGGCCCGCGTGGACGGCCTCGTGCTCACCGGCGGCGACGACGTGGACGCGCGCCTCTACGGCCAGGAGCCGCATCCGAAGGCCGAGCCGCCCGACCCGGCCCGTGATCGCTCGGAGATCGCGCTCGCGCGTGCGGCGCGGGCCGCCCGCCTGCCCACGCTCGCCATCTGCCGCGGTCTGCAGGTGCTCGACGTGGCGTTCGGGGGCACGCTCGTGCAGGACATCGCGTCCCAGCGCCCGGGCGCGCTGGTCCACACGCGCGGCGACGTGCGCGCCCGGCGCGTGCACGACGTCGCGATCGAGCCCGGCACGCGGCTGGCCACGTTGTGCCCGGCCCCCCGGATCCCCGTCAATTCGCTGCATCACCAGGCCGTCGACCGGCTGGGCGACGGGCTCCGCCTCGCCGCGCGCGCCGACGACGGGATCGTCGAGGCGGTCGAGTGGCCCGGAAGCGATTGGTGGATGATCGGCGTGCAGTGGCATCCCGAAGAGCTGGACCGGAGCGCGGAGCCGCGGGACGGCGCGCTCTTCGCCGGCTTCGCCGCGGCGGTCAGTGCCGCCACCGCCAGCGGGTCTCGTCGCGCACCTGGCGCATGAGCCGCTCGGGGGTGTGCACGTTGGGGAACATCAGGCCGTCGCTGAACAGGGTGAGCGCCAGCCGGAGCGTGGCGAAGCGCTCGGCCATCGTCGCGTAGAGGCCGTCCATGCCCTGCCGGCGCGCCGTGGGGTGCTCGGCCGCCATCGCGAAGCCGCGCTTTCCCATTTCCTCATAGTACTCGAGGTGCGGGCCGCCGCGGCGCCAGCGGCGCTGCTCGATGTAGTCGGGAAAGAGCCCGCTCAGCCAGAGCGCGTAGTTGCCCAGGTGCGCGCGCACGAGGTACGCCCGGCGCGGGTCGCGGCTCTCGGCATCGCGGAGCAGACCGGCCAGCGTGTCGTACAGCTCGTCGTCGGCTTCGCTGCACCGCTCGGCGCGGCCGCGCGGGCCGAAGGCGAGCACCAGCGCGGCCGCGTAATCGCTGAGGACCCGGTCCTCCTCGCCCATGCGCACGAGCGCCGAGCGGATCATCACGTAGGTGAGCAGCCGGAGCGACGCGAGGGCGCCGAGCGGGTCGTTCAGCAGCGCCGTGGGCAGACGCGGATCGTCGAGCACGGCGTCCAGCCCCTGGTCGGCCAGCCGCGCTTCCAACGCGCGCTCGTCCTCGCGGGCGTCGCCGGTCGTGCCCCCCGCCGCCCGGGACATCACCCGGATGGCCAGCTGCACGTCCTCGCGCGTCATCTGTCGTCGAGTGTCCGGTTGAATCATGCCGCCTCCATTCGACCGTGCATTCGGTGACCTGGCTGCACACCCTACAGTCGTACCCGCCAATCGCGCAAGCGGTTTCGCGCCCGCCGGAGCACCCCTTCCCGAGCGGCGCGGGCCGCCTACCTTACTCCAGGCCTCTCAACCCCGGTATCGGCTGCTTGCTCTACCTCTGCATCCCCGCCTACAACGAAGCGCCCACGATCGGGCTCCTGCTCTGGCGCATCCGCCGCGTGTTCCAGGAGTACTCCCGCGAGTACGAGATCGTGGTGTGCAACGACGGGAGCACCGACGACACGGCCGACGTGCTCAAACCGTACCACGACGTGCTGCCGCTCACCGTGATCGGCGGCACGGAACACGCGGGCTACGCCGCGGCGCTCGACGCCCTGGCGCGCTCGGTGTCGCGGCGCACACGCTACCCGCGCCGCGACGCGATGATCACGATGCAGGCCGACTTCACCGATTCGCCGGACGACCTGCCGGAGCTGGTGAAGCGGTTCGAGGGCGGCGCCGACGTCGTGGTCGCGGAGCGCTCGGCAGCCGCGCTCCCCGGGCCGGCCCGGCGGCTGCGCCGCCTCGCCCGCTGGACGCTGCGTCCGAATCCCGCCGTGGCGGGCGTGAAGGACCCCTTCGGCTCGCTCCGCGCCTACCGGATCACCGTGATCCGCGATCTGTTGCGCGCCTACGGCGACCGCCCGATCGCCGATGCGAGCGGGTGGGGAGCCAACGTGCAGCTGCTGGTGCGCGCCGCGCCGTTCGCGCGCCGCGTCGAGGCGCTGTCGCTGGACGCGCACTACGACCTGCGCCCGCGCGAGAGCCGCATCCGGCCGTGGAGCGACGCGCTGGATCTGTTCCGCACCGCCCGCGCGTTGCGCGCCGGCGGTCCCTCCGCGCCGGCGGCGGCCCAGGGGGCCGCGGCCCGGTGACCTACGACGAGGCGGATCTCGGCAAGGTCCGCACCGTGCCCGTGGCGCGCCGCCCGAACAAGGTGAGCGCCGACGAATTCGCGCATCCGCCGGGCGACGACCGCTCGTTCCGGGCGTTCCTCGACGCGCTCCCCGACATCCTCGTGGCGCGCGACTTCAAGCGGGTGGTGCACGCCGTGGCCGAGGCCAGGCACCGCGGCCGGGCCGTGGTGCTCATGCTCGGCGGGCACGTCGTGAAGACCGGGCTCGCGCCGCTGCTCATCGAGCTGATGCGCCGCGGCATCGCCACGCACGTCGCGATGAACGGCTCGGCGGCGATCCACGACTACGAGATCGCGCGCTTCGGCGCGACGTCGGAGGACGTCGCGGCGGGCCTCGAGCACGGAACGTTCGGCATGGCCGACGAGACCGGCCGCGGAATGAACGAGGCGTTCGTGGCCGGGATGGAGCGTGGGATGGGGATGGGTGAGGCGCTGGCCGCCGCGCTCGCAGCCGAGGCCGACCTTGCGCACCCCGAGCTGTCCATCCTGCTGAATGCCGCGCGGCTCGGCGTACCGACCACCGTGCACGCGGCGATCGGCGCCGAGATCATCCACCAGCACCCGGCCGCGGTGGGCGCGGCGATCGGCGACACCAGCCACCGCGACTTTCGCCGGCTGGCCGCCTCGCTCGACCGTCTCGACGACGGGGGCGTGGTGCTCAACCTCGGGAGCGCGGTGATCATGCCCGAGGTGTTCCTCAAGGCGCTCACCATTGCGCGCAATCTCCACGACGGGAAGCCGAAGCACTTCACCAGCTGTGACCTCGACATGCAGCGCCACTACCGGCCGCGGGTGAACGTCGTACAGCGCCCCACGATGCACGGCGGCGCCGGTTATGAAATCACCGGACACCACGAAATCATGGTGCCACTGCTGGTGTGGGCGGTGGTGGAGGAGGTGAGTCGGTGAGTCGGTGAGTCGGTGAGTCGGTGAGTCGGTGAGCAACGCGTAGTATCCAAAATGGGGCCGGCGCAAGCCGGCCCCTTCGAATTCCGCGCGCTGTTTTTGTATGCGCTGTTCTTGCTGGCGCTGTTCTTGCCCGCGCAGTTCTTGCCGGCGACTCTACGGAAATGGGGGGGGGGGGGGGGGGGCGCCCCCCCCCCCCAAAAAACCCCCCACCCCCCTGACGGCGGGCCCCCCCCCCCACACAAACACCCCCAAAAAACCCCACCACCCCCCGC
>JBJKPA010000301.1:0-2547 GCA_046706905.1 Gemmatimonadaceae bacterium | reverse complement strand
CGCGGCGGTGGAGAGGGCGGCCCACCACCGTCCGCGGGAGGGCACGTGGCGCCATCCGGCCACGGCCGCCCCCGTGGCGAGTGCCGCGGCGGCGAGGTACTCTACGCTGGTCCCAGTCAGCCACTGGGCGGCGGCGAGGAGGGCCAGCGCCGCCGCCACCGGCCACCAGGCCGCGCGTAGCCGGTCAGCGCGGCGGCCGGCCATCGCTCACCCGCGCTCGATGAGTTCTCCCCATACCGGCGCGCCGCGCCCGCGGCGCCTCAAGGAGATGCGCCCCGCCGAGGTCGCGGCCACGCTGGCCGGCGATCCCCGGCTGATCCTTCCCATCGGCACCTGCGAGCAGCACGGGCCGCACATGCCGCTCGGCGCCGACACGGTGATCGTGGAGCGCCTGGCCGACGACCTGTCGGCCGAGTTCCAGGTGCTGCGTGCGCCCACCATCGAGTACGGGGTGAACGTCGCCACGGCGCGCCCGTACGCCGGCAACGCCTCGGTGCGGCGCAAGACCCTGCACCGCGCGCTCAACGACCTCGTGGACTCGTGGGAGGCCGAGGGGGTGCGCGAGTTCGTGCTCCTCACCGCACACGAGCACGACCCGCACCTGGAGGCGCTGGAGACCGTCATCACGACCGCGGCGCGCGTCCGCGTGGTCAACATCTTCGGACTCGCGTTCGCGGACCTGCTCGAGGGCCAGTTGGAACCGATGCACGGGGACGAGGTGGATACGTCGCTCCTGCTCTACGTGGCGCCGGAGTTGGTGAACATGTCGCTGGCTCAGGATTATACGATGTCGGTCGATGAGCTGCGACGCTACCGCCGCGGCTGGCTGCGCGTGCCCGATGCGAGCCCGGGCTCGGTGGGCCGTCCCACGCTGGCCACGGCCGAGAAGGGGAAGCTGCTCTACGCCCGCATCCGGGAACGCCTGCGCGAGCGTATCTTTCTGGCGCCGGCCGTGGCGCCGTGAACGCGATCTCCGCTGCTGGGTACCCCTATCGTATGAGACCGGTCCACCTCGTCGTCGCCGCCCTCGCCTGCACCCTCGCGGTGCCGCTCGCCGCGCAGGAGACCGTGGTGGACGAGGGCACGTTCGTCATCACGCGGAACAACGCGCCGATCGGCCGCGAGGCCTACCGGATCGTCGCCGCCGCGGCCGGCGGCGGGCAGGCGTACCGCGCCACGGCCACGATCTCCTTCGACAGCAGCCGGATCTCGCTGCGCCTCACGACCGACTCGGCGGGGGCCCCGCTCACCTACCAGGCCGAGGTCCGCGTCCACGGCCGGCTCGAGGCGCGGGTGGACGGCAACGGCCGCCCGGGCGTGTTCAGCACGTTGGCCAAGACCCCCGACGGGGAGTCGGCGCGCGACTACGTGATGGGGCCGAACCCCCTGCTCCTCGACTCCGAGGCGTTCGACCCGTACTACTTCGCGCTCCTGCCGCCCAAGCGGGCGCGATTCTCGGTGATCAACCCCCGGGCCGGTACCCAGGCTACATTCCGGCTGGAGGAGCGCGGGCAGGAGCCCATCCGCGTGGGGCGCGGCACGATCACCGCCCGGCATTTCGCGCTGGTCGGCGCCGATGGCGCCAGCCGCGACGTGTGGGTGGACGGCCAGGGGCGGCTGCTGCGTGTGGCGATCCCCGCCCGCGGCCTGATCGCGCAACGCGACGAAGCGCCACGCTGAGCGCCCGGGCCCCGGCGTGCCTCCCGGGGCCGGGCTGAAACCGGCTCCGGCCCGCTGTCGTACGTTCGGGTGACCCTTCACCACAGGAATGCCTTTGATGCGCCTTACGGTGTCTGCAGCTCTTGTCGCGCTCGTCGGGCAGGTCGCGCTCGCCCAGGGCGGCGCAGCCCCCGCGGCGATCCAGGATCTGTCCCTGGACCAGGCGGTCGCGCTGGCCCGCCACAGCAACCCGACCTATCTGGGCGCCCTGACCGGCCGCCGCACGGCCGACGCCGCCGTGCGCAGCGCCTACGGCGCCTTCCTGCCCACGTTGAACTCCTCGTTCAGCGCCGGTTACCAGCAGGCCGGCAGCCAGGTGTTCCAGGGGCTGACCTTCACCGGCTCGTCCGACGCCATCACCTCGCACTACAGCCTCGGCGTGAGCTACGGGCTGAGCATGTCGTCGTTCATCCAGCCCAAGCTGCAGGAGGCGAACCGGACGGCGACCGAGGCGAACATCACGGGCCAGGCCGAGCTGCTGCGCTCCAACGTCACCTCGGCCTACCTGAGCGCCCTCGGCGCCCAGGCCAGCGCGGCGCTCCAGGACACGCTGGTCATCACCGCCCAGGGACAGCTCCAGCTCGCCAAGGCCAAGATGGCCGTGGGCCAGGGCACGATCCTCGACGTCAACAGCGCCGAGGTGCAGCTCGGACAGGCGCAGATCGCCGCCCTCACGGCGCACAACAACGCCGCGATCGCCATCACCACGCTCTACCAGCAGATCGGCGCCCCGCAACCCGACAGCGTGCACCTGACCACGACGTTCAGCACCACGATGCCGAATTTCGCCCTCGACTCGCTGCTCCAGCTCGCCGAGGGGCGGAACCC
>JBJKPA010000300.1:0-3374 GCA_046706905.1 Gemmatimonadaceae bacterium | reverse complement strand
CGGGCCACGGCCACGCAGCGCGCCGACCAGTCCACGGCGTGCACGCGCGCGAAGTTGCGGGCGAGCAGCGGCAGGTAGCCGCCGATGCCGCAGCCGAAGTCGAGCACCGCGTCGTGCGCCCGCGCGGCGCGGCGGATCGCACGGCGGATCACGCCCTTCCGATCCTCGGCCAGGCTGTTGAAGATCTGCTCGTCCCAGTGCTCGGCCTGCGCGTCCCAGTAGTCGCGGTTCATCGCGGACGCACCACCCGCCCGTCCTGCATCACGACGCGGATGGCCCGCGTGTTGCGGATGTCGGCAACGGGGTCGGCGCCGAGCAGGACGAGGTCGGCGGCCTTGCCCACGGCCAGCGTGCCGCGCCGGCTGTCCACGCCGATCGCCCACGCGGCGTTCTCGGTGGCCGCGGTGATCGCCTGCATCGGGGTGAGCCCCGCCCCGTGCACGAGCTGTTCCAGCTCGTCGTGCAGGATGGGAAGCGAATCGCGCTCGGGCTCGACCATCCCGTCGGTGCCGGCGACGATGCGCACGCCCAACTGCTCGGCCTCGTGCGTCACGGCGTACATCCACGGGGTGCGCACGCGGCTCACGGAGTCGCGCGGCATCTCTTCGGCGAAGATCCAGAGCGTGGGATTGAGCGCCACGCCGCGCGCCGCCATCGCCCGCAGCACGCCGACGATGGCCGGCGAGTTTGGGGCGACGTGCACGAAGTCGCCCTTCGCGCGGTCGGGGTAGTCGGCGCTGCGCGGGCTGCCCTGCCACACGAGGTACGGCGTGTGGGCCAGCATGTCGGCACCGGCGGCCACGAGATCGCTCGGAATCCCGGGGAACGTCGTCGCGTGCGCGATGACGCGCAGGCCCTGCCGGTGCGCTTCGGCCGTGAGCCGCGCGTCCTCCAGCGAATCGAGCGCGGCGTAGAGCTTCACGCCGGTGGCGCCGGTGCCGCGCGCCACGGCGACCGCGGTGGCGAAGTCGGTCGTGTCGGTCACCGCCTGCATCCAGGGCGCGGTGCCGGGCACGTAGCCGCGCGACGCGTCGATCGTGCGCGGGTCGGTGAAGAATCGCGGGCCGCCGAACAGGGCCACGTAGTACACGTGCGGGCCGGCGAGCTGACCGGCGAGCACGGCGCGCTGGAGGTCGCCCGTGGCCCGGGCGTCGCCGGCGAGGTCGAACACCGACGTGACCCCGCCCTGCAGCGCGCGCTCCATGGCCGCCGCGCGCTCGGCCCACGGCCCGGTGCCCAGGTGCACGTGGGCGTCGATCAGCCCCGGAATCGCGTACAGTCCCCGGCCGTCGATCACCGAGTCGGCCGACGGGCCGCGGCCCGCCGGCGCGATCGCCGCAATGCGGCCGTGGTCGATCAGCAGATCCATATGGGCGCGCGGCGGGGCGCCGGTGCCGTCGATGAGCGTGACGTCGCGGACGAGAATCGGCACGTCGCGCGGGGCCGGGGCGCCCTGCGCCGCCGCGCACGGGGCCGCGGCGAGCATCAGGGCGAGGGCGAGCGGGGGACGGATCATGCGCATCAAACTGATTCCGGGATCGGGGACGATCAATCGGGCCCGGCGGCCGATCCGCCGACGCGAGCGAGGGACGGGTCGGCGCGGCGCGCGGCGAACAGGCGGCGGATCGCGGCGATGCCCCACGCCGGCCCGAAGGCGAGGATCACGAACGCCCACCGCCATCCCACCGCCGCCTGAACGGGGGGCACGAGCTGGATGGACACCATCGTGAGCAGGAAGCCGAGCGAGGTCTGCATGGTGAGCGCCGTGCCCACCGAGTGCGGCGGCACGCTCTCGGTGACCAGCGTGCTGAACTGCGCCGAGTCGGCGACCACGAAGAAGCCCCACACCACCGCGACCGCCGCGGTGAGCCAGAACGCGCCGCCGAACGTGAGGCCGATGAGCACGGCGCAGGCGCCGCTGGCCGCCATCGCCACGGTCACGAGCCAGGCGCGCCCGCGGCGGTCGGCCACCAGCCCGCCCCACACGCACCCCACCCCGCCCGCGGCGATCGCCAGGAACGACACCAGCGACGCGAGTTCATTCGTGTGCGCCCCCGCCGCCATGCCGCTGGCCACCGCGCTCGCCGCGATGAACACCGGCACCCAGGTCCACATCGAGTACAACTCGAACATGTGGCCCAGGTAGCCGCCGATGGCCAGCCGCCAGGCCCGCTCGCGATACACCGTGGCGACGAGCGACCAGGAGAACGGACGGGCGGGAAACGCATACGGTCCGTCGTCGTAGCCGAGGGTCACGATCAACGCGCCGAGCACGGCGAACCCGCTCACGGTGTACAGCACCGTCGCCACGCCGGCGCCCGGAAAGGCGTGCACCAGATACGGGCTCGCCTTGCCGATGGTGAGCGCGCCGACCACGGTGCCGATGCCGAGTCCGCGCTGCGATCGGAACCAGGTGGAGATCATCTTCATCGCCGGCGGATAGACGCCGGCGAGCGCGAAGCCGGTGACCAGCCGCAGCGCGAGCGCGACCTGGTACGTCGGCGCGTGGACGAGCAGCGCGTTCGCCGCCGCGCCGAGCAGCGCCGCCAGGGCGAACAACCGCTTGGAGGGCACGATGTCGGCCAGGTTGAGCACCGCCGTGGTGGCCGTGCCGATCACGAAGCCGAACTGGACGATCGTGACCAGCCACCCCGTCTGCGACTGCGTGAGCTGCCAGCGGTCGGCGAGCTGGGGTCCGACCGCGGCCGCGGCGAGCCAGAGCGACATGCCGAACAGCTCGGCGCACGACAGCAGCACGAGCTGCCGCCAGCGGCGCGGGTCCTGATCGGCGGGTTGGGGTGCGGGGGCGGGGGCGGGGACGGACGCGCTCATGCAGCGCCCAAGGTAACACGGGCCGGCGGATCCGGCAGCCGCGGGGTGCGGCTAGAGTTCGTCGAGCGACTTCGGCCAGTCCTGCTTGAGCAGCCGCGACAGGGCGCGGTCGGCGAGCAGCCGGCCGCCGGTCTGGCAGCGCGCGCAGTAGTTCGTCTCGTTGTCGGCGTAGCGGATGCGCTGCACGGGCGCGCCGCACACCGGGCAGGGCTCACGGAAGCGGCCGTGCACCGCCATCCCCTCGCGGAACGCGGTGACCTTTTCCGGAAAGCCGTCGCCGGTCTCGCGGCGCAACCGGTCGGTCCACGCGGCGAGCGTGGCGCGCGTCGCGTCGAACAGCCGCCCGATCTCCTCGTCGTCCAGCTTCGACGTGAGTCTGAGGGGCGAGAGCCGTGCCGCGTGGAGGATCTCGTCGGAGTACGCGTTCCCGATGCCGTCGAACAGCCGGGGGTCGGTGAGGGCGCGCTTGAGCGTGTGGTTCTCGGCGGTGAGCCGCGCGGCGAACGCCTCGGGCGTGGCGGCGAACACGTCGAGCCCGCCGC
>JBJKPA010000299.1:0-5565 GCA_046706905.1 Gemmatimonadaceae bacterium | reverse complement strand
GGCGAAGACGCTGCTCGAGCGGTGGACCGGCGAGCGGCGCGCGCGCGCCTCGAGTCACTGGGCGCAGTGGAACGCGGCGCGGAGCGCGGCGGCGCGGGCGGTCGCGGCGCACGAGGAGGATTTGCGGCAGATTCCATGCGGAGCGGGGGCCGTGATTGGCGCATCGCCGCCGAACGGCCCATAATGCGAAGCATATGCCGACGAATACCGTGAAGCTCACCGGCGGGAAGGCCGTGCTCGCGCTGCTCGTGATCGTCGGAGTGGCGGCGTTCCGAATGGTCACCGCGAACGCCGCGCTCGACACCCAGGGCCGCGCCGAAATCCAGCGCTGGGTCCAGAGCGAGGTGATCCGGCCCATCCTCGCCGACACGACCCGCTCGACGGCGGCGCAGGACTCGGCGCTCCTGCAGGCGTCGTCGGTGAAGGTCCGGTCGCTCGCCGTGCGCGGCCGGTTGAGCCACGCCGTGCTCCGGGTGGAGCTTGCGCCGAGTCCCGCGCTGCCGCCCGGAGCGCCACTGGTCCGATACTATTACGTGCAGTATTCGAGCCTCACCGGCTGGCACCCCTACGGCTCGGCGACCGCCCTGAACTGGTACCTGGCGCTCTTCTGAGCGGCGAGTCCGCCGGCTCGGAGCGGAAGAATCAGACGTTTTCTACTTCTTGACTGAGTCAAGAATTCCGGGTACACTCCCGCCATGCGCGACGACCCGGCCGATCTGCTCCGCCAACACGGGCTCCACGTCACCGCTCAGCGGCTCGCGGTGCTGCGCGCGGTGTCCGCCGACCCGCACATCACCGCCGACGGCGTGGCCGAAGTGGCCGGCGGTGAGATCGGCGCGATCTCGCGGCAGGCGGTCTACGACGCGCTCGGCGCGCTGGTGGACAAGGGGCTGCTGCGACGGATTCAGCCCAGGGGTTCACCGGCGCGGTACGAGACCCGCGTGGGCGACAACCACCACCACCTGATCTGCCGCGTGTGCGGCACGGTCGTGGACGTGGACTGTGCCGTCGGCGCCGCGCCCTGTCTCGCGCCGAGCGAAGCCATGGACTACGAGATCGACGAGGCGGAGGTGGTCTACTGGGGCCGCTGCCCCGAGTGCCGCGCCCGAGCCGGATCCGACGTCTGACGCCGTACCTCCAACTATACTAGAGAACATCATGAGCAACGACGCCAAGTGCCCCGTCCCCCACACCATCCGCGGCACCTCCAATCGCGACTGGTGGCCCAATCAACTCCGGCTGGACCTCCTGGCCCAGCACTCCGAAAAGTCCGACCCCATGGGCGCGGACTTCGACTACGCGAAGGAGTTCAGGAAGCTCGACTTCAAGGCGCTCAAGAAGGATCTCGCCGCCCTCATGACGCGCTCCGAGGATTGGTGGCCGGCCGACTTCGGCCACTACGGCCCCCTGTTCGTGCGCATGGCGTGGCACAGCGCCGGCACCTACCGCACCGGTGACGGCCGCGGCGGCGGCGGGCGCGGGCAGCAGCGCTTCGCGCCGGTCAACAGCTGGCCCGACAACGTCAGCCTCGACAAGGCGCGCCGCCTGCTCTGGCCCATCAAGCAGAAGTACGGCCGCAAGATCTCGTGGGCCGACCTGATCATCCTGACCGGCAACGTCGCCCTGGAGACCATGGGCTTCAAGACGTTCGGCTTCGGCGGCGGGCGCGCCGACGTCTGGGAGGCGGACCAGGACGTGTACTGGGGCGCCGAGAAGACCTGGCTGGGCGACGAGCGCTACAGCGGCGACCGCGACCTCGAGAATCCGCTGGCCGCGGTGCAGATGGGCCTCATATACGTGAATCCTGAAGGCCCCAACGGGAACCCCGATCCGGTCGCCGCGGCGCGCGACATCCGCGAGACCTTCGCCCGCATGGCGATGAACGACGAGGAGACGGTGGCCCTGATCGCCGGCGGCCACTCGTTCGGCAAGACGCACGGCGCCGGCCCGGTGACGAACGTCGGGCCCGAGCCCGAGGCGGCCCCCATCGAGCAGCAGGGGCTGGGCTGGAAGAGCAGCTTCGGCACGGGGAAGGGCGCCGACGCGATCACCAGCGGCCTCGAGGTCACCTGGACCGACACGCCCATCAAGTGGGGCGGCGACTTCTTCGAGAACCTGTTCGGCTTCGAGTGGGAGCTGACCAAGAGCCCCGCCGGCGCGCACCAGTGGGAGGCGAAGGACGCGCCCGCCAAGATCCCGTACGCGTTCGACAAGAACAGGAAGCACCGGCCGCAGATGCTCACCACCGACCTCTCGCTGCGCTTCGATCCGGCCTACGAGAAGATCTCGCGCCGCTTCATGGAGCACCCGGAGCAGCTCGCCGACGCCTTCGCGCGCGCCTGGTTCAAACTCACGCACCGTGACATGGGGCCGCGCGCCCGCTACCTGGGCCCCGAGGTCCCGAAGGAGGCGTTGATCTGGCAGGATCCCATCCCCGCCCGGAACCACCCGCTGGTCACGGCGGCGGACGTCACCGCACTGAAGAAGAAGATCCTCGCGTCGGGGCTCACGGTGTCGGAGCTGGTGTCCACGGCGTGGGCCTCGGCGTCCACCTTCCGCGGCTCGGACAAGCGCGGCGGGGCGAACGGGGCGCGCATCCGCCTCGCGCCGCAGAAGGACTGGGAGGTCAACCGGCCGGTGCAGCTGGCCCGCGTGCTCAAGAAGCTGACGGCGATCCAGGAGGCGTTCAACGGGGCGCAGAAGGGCAAGAAGCGCGTCTCGCTGGCCGACCTGATCGTGCTCGGCGGGTGCGCCGCCGTGGAGCAGGCGGCGAAGAAGGGGGGACACGAGGTCAAGGTGCCCTTCACGCCGGGCCGCATGGACGCGTCGCTGGAGCAGACCGACGTGGAGTCCTTCGCGGTCCTCGAGCCGATCGCCGACGGCTTCCGCAACTACGTGCGGGGGAAGTACACTATCCCGGACGAGGCCCTGCTGGTGGACCGCGCGCAGCTGCTCACGCTCACCGCGCCGGAGATGACGGTGCTCGTGGGGGGCATGCGCGTGCTGAAGACGAACGCCGACGGGACCGCGCATGGCGTGCTCACCCGGCGGCCCGGGACGCTGACCAACGACTTCTTCGTGCATCTGCTGGACATGGGCACGGAGTGGGCGCCGGTGTCGAAGGACGGCCAGCTGTTCGAGGGGAAGGACCGCGCGACCGGCAAGGTGAAGTGGACCGGGACGCGGGTGGATCTGGTGTTCGGGTCGAATTCGCAGCTCCGCGCGCTGGCCGAGGTGTACGGCTCGCGCGACGGCTCGGAGAAGTTCGTGCGCGATTTCGTGGCGGCGTGGAGCAAGGTGATGGATCTCGACCGGTTCGATCTCGCCTGACCGCGGCGTGACCGAGGAGGGGAAAGCATTGGACGTTCGTGAGGAGCGCTTCGACGAAACCGGCGCCGCCGAGGACGGCACGCCGGACGAGTACCGGCACGTCGGAACGACGTATCGCATCACCGAGGGCGGCGAGACGCTGATCTTTCGCCGCTTCGACGACGTGCCGGCCCGCGTGGATCTGCTCGAGCCGCGCGGGTGGACCGACGAGTGGCTGCAGGGTCCCGCGTTCCGCGCGGCGACGGAGTATCTGGCCGGCAAGGCCGGCGTGAACGCCGTGCGCCTCTGCAACGCGATGTCGGGGACGTTCGCCGACGACGTCGTGTTCGTCGGATAGCCCGGGAGACGGTGCGGCGATGAAATGGCGCGAGCATGAGGCACGGTTCCAGCCCGAGATGCCGGGCCACCGCCGCGCCGCCGTCACGCGGCGCGGGCTCGGCCATCTCGCCGTCTGGATGCACGAGCCCGGGAGCCTGCTCCAGGCGATCGCCGTCCTGCTCGCCGTGGGCGCGCTCGTCGCCTGGGTCTTCCACGCCGCCGGCGGCCGGGCGGCGTGGAGCGCCGTGGACACGGCGATGATCCTCTGGCTGGTCGGCGGCGTCGCGCGCCGGCGCTGGACCCGCCGCTCCGAATCCTGAGTCCGCGCCGGGCCGCTCGGCGCGCTACATCCGCCCGCGCCGCGGCAGCGCCGTGGGCGGCAGGATGCCGTTGAGCCGCATGTAGTTCGCGAGCTGGCTGTAGTGATCGGCCAGGTCCAGCGCGTGTCCCAGCACCATCGCCGCGCGCGACACGCTCCGCGACCGCCCGCCGAAGGTCAGCGTCGCCTCGCCCGCCAGGCTCTGGTCGGTCACCTGGTCGATCGCCTTGTCGCAGAACGCGAACGACGCCCGGAGCTGCTCCATGAGCTTCGCCTTGGGCCAGGTGGCCTTCACCGAGTCGGGGGTGCTCGCCTCGTCGGCCGGCACGTTGGCCTTGAGGTCGCCGAAGGCGTTGCAGAAGAGGTAATTGTCGTCGGCCACGTGCTGCGCGATGAACCCGAAGGTGAACTGCGCCGGCGTCGGCTTGAAGGCGAACTTGGATTCCGGGACGGAGTCGAACGCCTGAACGATGTTGCGCGACAGCCCGGCGATGCGGCCGCGGAACGCGGTGGTGATCGGGTTCGCGGGGGCGGCGTCCTGGGCGGGGGCGGCGCCGGCGGCGAGGGCGATCAGGAGCAGGGCGACGGGCGTGGCTTTCATGCGTCCTCCGGTGTGGGGTTCCGTGGCGGACCAATTTGGCGGGCGCGGGCCCGCTGTCGAGTACGGAAAGTGTCAGGGCCCCTCGGCGCCCTGGACACCGCGCGCCCTTACCACGGGCGCGCGCAGGGAATATTCTGGAGCGTGGCGCTCGCGGGGTCCTTCCCGCCGGCGCCGTCCCGCCTCGCGCCACACCCACCCACCCCTCCGCCGATGTCCCGCCGCCCATCCCAGGCCCTCGCGCCGCTCGCCACGCTCGCCCTGCTCGCCGCCGCGTGCACCACCGCCGGCACCACGGCCGCCACTCCCGCCGACCTCGTGCTCCGCAACGGCAAGGTCGTCACGATGGACTCGGCCAATCCGCAGGGACAGGCCATCGCCGTCACCGGCGACGACGTGACCGCCGTCGGCTCCGACGCCGACATCCAGAAGTACATCGGCCCGAACACCAGGGTCATCGATCTGCAGGGGCACCTCGCGATTCCGGGCTTCGACGAATCGCACGGCCACTTCACCGGGCTCGGCCAGGACCTCACCGAGCTCGACCTGATGGGCGTGCCCACCTGGCAGGACATCGTGGCGATGGTCGCCAACGCCGCGAAGACCGCGAAGCCCGGTGCGTGGATCCAGGGGCACGGCTGGCACCAGGAGAAGTGGAACAAGTCCCCGGGACGCGTGGTCGAGGGCTTCCAGACGAACGACCTGCTCAACGCGGCGTCGCCGAACAATCCGGTGATCCTCACGCACGCGAGCGGGCACGCGCTCATCGCCAACGCCGTCGCGCTCAGGCTGGCCGGCATCGGGCCCAACACGCCCAATCCGCCGGGCGGGCGCATCATCAAGGACGCGAGCGGCAAGCCCACGGGCATTCTGGTGGACGGCGCGCAGGCACTGGTGCGCAAGGCGCTGGCGAAGGATCTCGCCAGGCGCACGCCGGCCGAGGCCGACTCGGATTTCCGGCACGAGATCCACCTCGCCACCCAGAACGCGCTGGCCAACG
>JBJKPA010000298.1:0-3264 GCA_046706905.1 Gemmatimonadaceae bacterium | reverse complement strand
CCGATGCGCGCGCCGCGGAGCCCGTCCCGCTGGAGATACGTCGAGTAGTCGGGCACGTGCCCGCGGCTGGCCAGCGTGACCGGGTCGTTCGGGTCGGGGCCGGCGATCACCTGCAGCACCGCCACGGCGTCGGCCACCGTGCGCGCCATCGGCCCCGTGACGTCGGCGCCCAGGAAGAGCGGTACGACGCCGGCGCGGCTGGTGAGCCCGAGGGTGGGCCGGATTCCCACCAGGGCCTGGTGCGACGAGGGCCCGCGGATCGAATTGCCGGTATCGGTGCCGAGCCCGGCGGTGCCCTCGCTGGCCGCGACGGCCGCCGCGGTGCCGCCGCTCGAGCCGGCGGTCACCCGGTCCAGCTCGTACGGGTTGCGCGTGTAGCCGGGGAGGATCGAGCTGACCGTCTCGTACGGGCTGAACGCCAGCTCGGCCATGTTCGACTTGGCGAGCACGATCGCCCCCGCGGCGCGGAGCCGCGCCACGACGAACGCGTCCCGGTCGGGCGCATAGCCCTTGAAGGCCAGCGAGCCGCCGGTGGTCTGCAATCCCTTCGTGTCGTAGTTGTCCTTCACGATCATCGGAATGCAGTGGAGCGGCCCGAGCGGCTGGCCGGCCGCCTGCACGCGGTCCAGGCTGTCGGCCACCGCGAGGGCGTCGGGATTCACGATGATGATCGCGTTGATCGCCGGTCCGTTCTTGTCGTACTCGTCGATCCGGTCGAGATAGTCCTGGACCAGCGCGTGGCAGGTCACCGTGCCGGCCCGCAGCGCGGCGTGGACCTGGGCGATCGTCGCCTCCACCACGTCGAACGGCGGCGCGGCCTGCTGGGCGGCCAGCGGAGCGGCGGCGAGCGCCAGGGCGGCGGCGAGGGGTCCGAAGATACTGGTACGCATATGGTCCGGTCCTGGTGGGAGTTCAGCCGCGCGCCGCGAGCCGTTCGCGGTACGCCGCCGTTTCGTAGACGTCGGGATTCACGATGTTGGGCGCGCGTTCGCCGCGCAGGTGCGCGAGCGCGTTGGTCGCCGCCATGGTCGCCATGCGGTCGCGGGTATCGGTGCTGGCCGAGCCGATGTGCGGGGCGAGCACGACGTTGTCGCATTCCACGAGGCCGCGGGCGAGCGCGGGCTCGTGCTCGAACACATCGAGCGCGGCGCCGGCGATCCTGTGACCGCGGAGCGCGGCCACCAGTGCCGCCTCGTCCACGACGGCGCCGCGCGACACGTTGATCAGATACGCGGTGCGCTTCATCCTGCCGAGCGCCCGGGCATCGATCAGGTGGTGCGTCCGGTCGGTGAGCGTGGTGTGCAGCGTGACGAAGTCGCTGCGCGCGAGCAGGTCGTCGAGCTCGGCCCACGCCACGCCCGGATCCGCGGCGACGCGGTCCTTCGCGTACGGGTCGTGCGCCAGCACGTCCATCTCGAACCCGGCCGCGCGCCGCGCCACGGCGGCGCCCACCCGCCCGTAGCCGATCACGCCGAGCACCTTGCGCCGGCCGCTCCCGCCCGGGCTCACGTCGGCGCCGAGCATCAGGTTCACCCCCCACAGCCTGTAGCGCCCGGCGCGCGTGTACGCGTCGGCCTCGGGGATGCGCCGGGCTACGGCGAGCAGCAGCGCCCACGCGAGATCGGCGGTCGTGTCGGTGAGGATCCCGGGTGTGTTGGTCACCGGAATGCCCAGCTCCGTGGCGGCGGCGACGTCCACGTTGTCGTACCCCACCGCGCAGTTGGCCACGCCGAGCAGCCCGGGGTTGAGCGCGAGCAGCGCGCCGTCCACCGGCTCGGTGAGGAGCGAGAGGAGCACGTGTGCCCAGCGCACCCCGTCGTCGAGCACGGCGCGGGGCACGGGGGCCTCGTCGTCGGGCTGGCCGATGCGTACGCGCGCCTGGGCCTCGGCCAACAGCGCGAGGCCGGGTTCGGGGATGCGGCGGGTGAGGAAGATGCGGGAGGGCAAAACGGTAGGACGGTAGGACGGTAGGACCGTAGGACGGCGAGCACCAAACATGCGGGAAACGGCGCGAAGGGGCGAGGGGCGAACGGCGACGACCGCCATTTATCAGACCGCTAAACAACGACGAAGGGCCGCGCCCGCTCTGGCGGCGCCGATGGCGGCAGAGCATCTTGCTCCGGTACCCCGAACGCGGACCCGCGACGACGCCCGATCCGCCCCGTGACGCGGGTCGAACCCTCCCTCCCATCCCCGGTGCCATGACGGACGCACGCTGGCGAGCCCGTTCGATTCCCGAGATCGTGGACGCGGTGTTCCAGCTGTACCGCGCCGATGGCCTGCAGTACATCGCGGTCGCGGCGCTCGCGTCGGCGCCCTGGCTGCTCGTCCAGCTCATCGCCATGCCGGGAATGACCGCGCCCCCGACGACGCCGGCGGCGCTGGGCCACAGCCTGCTGCTCGCCCTCGTGGCCGGACTCGGCGGCTGGTTGTCGGCCGCGTTGATGACCGCCGTGATCGTGAAACTCGGCTCCCACGCCTACCTGGGCGAGCCCGGCTCGCGCGACGTGACGGCGGCCGTGCGCGACGTGCTGCCGCGCATTCCGGCGATCCTCATCGCCGCGCTGATCAAATACCTGTTGCTCCTGGTCGGCATGGTCTTCCTGCTGGTGGGCGCGCTCTACGTGATCGCCCGCTTCTTCGCGGTGTTCACCACGATCGTACTCGAAGGGCAGGGCACGCTCGGCGCCTTCGGCCGGTCGAGCGAGCTGGCGAAAGGGCGCAAGTGGCACATCCTCGGCACCCTGGTGCTCGTGTGGTTCATCTACCTGCTGATCAGCCTCGGCATCACGACGATGGCCCGGATGGCCGACAGCACCGTCGTCCTGATGGTGGCGTCGTACGCCTACACGATCGTCGGGTATCCGTTCATCGGACTGGCCGAGATGGTGCTGTACTACGACGCGCGGATCCGCGGCGAGGGGCTGGACGTGGAGCTGATGGCCGGGGCGCTCGACCCCGTCGCGCCGGAGGCCTGACGACGCCGGCGGTGTTCTGGCTGGTGCAGGGAGGCGGCGCGGCCGGCGGACCCTGGTCGGCGCGCGCCGTGCGCGACACGCTGGCCGCGATCGCCCGACAGCCCGCGTACCGGCGCGAGCTCACGACGACGCTCAGCCAGCGGTTGCTCGACTGGCTCGTCCATCTCTGGCTGCGCGTGTTCGCGCCGTTGATCGAGCGGCTGGACCTGAGCGCCGTGTCGCTGGTGCTGCTCGCGGTGCTCGCCGTGCTCGTGGTGGCCCGTGCCGTGGCCGTGCACCGCGGCGA
>JBJKPA010000297.1:0-8074 GCA_046706905.1 Gemmatimonadaceae bacterium | reverse complement strand
CCTCCGGCCCCTGCGCCCGTGCATCCGCCCCTCGTGGCGGCGCCGGAACCGGTGGCCGTCTCGGTGCCCGAGCCGGAGCAACCGGTGCTGGCGGAGCTGGAGATCGTGAAGGAAGGGCCGGACAAGGGGCGGCGGATCGAGATCCGCGACGCCCTGACGCACATCGGCCGCGGGGAGCACAACGAGGTGGTGTTTGCCGACGACAGCGTGAGCGACAGCCACGCCAAGCTCCAACTCCGCGACGACGGCTGGTACGTCGTGGACGCCGGCTCGACCAACGGGACGTTCGTGGGTGGCGTGCGGATCACGGGCGAGCGGCGTCTGGAAGGCACCCCCGATCTGCGCTTCGGCGGGATGCGGGTCCGGTTCCGCCCCCTGAAGCAGCCCGAGCTGGCGGCGGGGGGCACGCGCCGGGTTTCGGTGGGCGGCGTGGAGCGGGACGGCGCCGCGTCGCCGCTCGCGAAGATTCCCGTCTGGGGCTGGATCGCCGGCGCCGTCCTCATCCTCATCATCCTCCTCGTTCTGTTGAAGCGCTAAATGGTCAGACTGCTGCACGCCGCGCGTACCGACGTCGGGATGATCCGTTCCGGCAACGAAGACAGCTTCGCCGTGGATCTGAGCGAATCCCGCGGCGTGTTCATGGTCGCCGACGGCATGGGCGGGCACGCGGCCGGTGAGGTGGCGAGCGAGATGGCCGTGCAGATCGTGGTGCGGGAGCTGGGCGGCGTGCAGGACCTGCAGGCCGCCGACGCGCCGGCCAAGCTGGGCGCGGCGCTCAAGCACGCCAACCGCTCGATCCACGACCGCACGATCGCCGAAACCGACAAGCAGGGGATGGGGACCACGGCGTCGGTGCTGCTCGTGTCCGGCACGAAGTACGTGATCGGGCAGGTGGGCGACTCGCGCGTGTATCTGCTGCGCGAAGGCGCGCTCATCCAGCTCACCAAGGACCACTCGTACGTGCAGGAGCAGGTGGACCTGGGGAACCTGACGCCCGAGCAGGCGCGCTATCATCCCTACAGCAACGTGATCACGCGCTGCGTGGGGGCGAGCCCGGAAGTCGAGCCCGACCTGTACACGGGCGAGGTGCGGCCGGGAGACGTGTACCTGGTGGCGAGCGACGGATTGACCGGCATGGTGGACGACCGCCGGCTGCAGCAGCTGCTCATGGCGCGCACGATTCCCGAGCGGAAGGTGCAGGCGCTGATCGCCGAGGCGAACGGGCGGGGCGGGCTGGACAACATCACGGCGATCGTGGTGCAGGTCGAGCCGGGCGACGTGGACGTCGCGGAAAAGACGACGGGCCAGATGGCGGCGGTGTCGGACGGGAATGGCTGACACCGAGACCGTCGGCGAGCTGGCGGCGCTCTACCTCGGCAACCTCCTCTATGCGCTCGAACTCGCGGCGATGAGCCTCGAGGAGCAGGGGAAGGGCGACGATGCGGCGTTCTACCGCGGGATCGCGCGGAAGCTGGCGGAGGCGAGGGGGAGAGAAAAGCAGTAGGACGGTTTGACGGTTTGACGGTAGGACCGCAAACCAGACAACGCCGCTGCTCGCCGTCGCTGGCCGTCCTACCGTCCTACCAACATACCGCTCACGCCAGGAGCTTCCCCCGGCCGTCCACTCTCTCCGCGACGACGTCCGCCGGCTGTCGCAGGAACTCCAGGAGCTTCCCTCCGTCCATCTTCGTCCGCCCCGCGGTGAACACGCGCAGCCAGCGGGCCGAGCGATAGAGTTCCTCGGAGAGCTTCGGGAGGTCGATGGCGCCGGAGAGTCCGCTCGAGCGGAGCCGGAGGACGGTTCCGTCGCGCTTCATGACCGGCAGGTCGAGGCCGAGCATCTGCGTCTTGACCGGATAGTCGAGCAGCAGCTCGCCGGTCTTGAGCCCCAGCTCCCGCTCGAGGCGGGCCTCGACCCGCGCGACGAGCCCGCGGTCCTCGGCGATCCACTCGCACTCGTCGGCGGCGAGGGCGGCGGCGGGGCACTCGAAGGAGCGCTTGTGCAGCCGCCGCAGGCGGAGGCTGGTGAGCAGGGCGGACGGATGGTCGCGCTCGAGGCGCGTGAGCAGCTCCTCGTCGGTGAACGAGACGAGGGTGTCGGCGTCGAGGAAGCCGGCGTCGAGCGCGTCGGAGACGAGGCGCTTGTACATCACCGTGGCGCTGCGCGACGCGTGGTGCCAGTACACGTTGCGGTACATCTGGTACTTGGCAAAGAGCAGGGACTCGAGCGCGGCGAGCCCCTTCTCGATCACGCCCACGCGGCGGCGGCCGATCTCGGGATCGAGCATCACGGCGAGGGAATTGAGGAGCCGCTCGGAGTCGATCTCGCCGTAGGGGACACCGCACATGAAGGCGTCGCGGCGGAGGTATTCGATCTTGTCGAGATCGAGGGATCCGGAGATGAGGCCCTGCAGCGGGCTCTCGCTCGTGCCGCGGATGAGGGCGACGATGCGCTCGGGGGCGTCCCGGCCGTAGGCCTCGCGGAGCAGGGCGCCGATCTCGCCGGTGGTGACGAGCGGGCGCGCGACCTCCTCGTGGTTGATGGCGCCGATCTCCTCGAGGGCGTGCGAGAAGGGGTAGTGCCCGATGTCGTGGAGCAGGGCGGCGGCGCGGACGACGCCGGACTCGGCGCGGAGCGCGTCGTCGAGCATCCCGCCCTCCTCGAGCATGGCGAGCGCGCGCCGCGCGAGGTGGTAGGCGCCGAGGGCGTGCTCGAAGCGCGTGTGCGTGGCCCCGGGATAGACGAGGTACGCGAGGCCGAGCTGGCGCACGTTGCGCAGCCGCTGGAAGGCGGGGGTGTCGATGAGTTTCCGGGCGACGGGGTCGACCGGGATGGTGTTCCAGAGGGGGTCGCGAAGAGAGAACATGGGGCGCCGGCAAAAGGAGCGCAGGCAAGAACAGCGCCAACAAGAACAGCGCCTACAAGAACCGCGCCGGCAAGAACCGCGCGCGGATTCGGAATATAGTAAACGGCGCGGTACCCGCGGGTAACATGGGCCGAAGGCCCGTACCGCATTCAGCGCCGTACTTGCCGGCGCCGTTCTTGCCCGCGCCGTACTTGCCGGCGCAGGGTTTGTCGGCGCGGTGCTTGCCCGCGCTTTATGTACTTGGGCCCTTCGGGCCCGCCTTGGCGACGGCCGAACTCACCGCATCAGCGAATTGGGCGAAGTTCTTCTCGAACATTTCGGCCAGTTTCGCCGCCTGCGCGTCGTACGCCGCCTTGTCCTTCCACGTCTCGCGCGGGTTCAACACCTCCGACGGAACGCCGGGGATCGTGCTCGGCACATGCAGCCCGAACACCGGATCGGTGACCGTGGGCGAATGGGCGAGATCGCCGCGGAGCAGGGCCTGCACCATGGCGCGCGTGTACCCGAGCTTCATGCGCGAGCCGACGCCCGCCGGGCCGCCGGTCCAGCCGGTGTTCACGAGCCACACCGTGGCGTCGTGCCGGTCGAGCAGGTCGCCCAGCATCTGGGCGTACTTGGCCGGATGCCAGACCAGGAACACGGCGCCGAAGCACGCCGAGAAGGTGGCCTGCGGCTCCGTCACGCCGCGCTCCGTGCCGGCCACCTTGGCGGTGTACCCGGACAGGAAGTAGTACATCGCCTGCTCGCGGGTGAGCTTGGCCACGGGCGGCATGACGCCGAACGCGTCGGCGCAGAGGAAGACGACGTTCTTCGGATGCCCGCCGCGTCCGCCGGGCACGTGGTTGCGGATGTACGGCAGCGGATACGAGGCGCGCGTGTTCTCGGTGAGCGATTGATCCGCGAAGCGGACCTTGGAGGTCACCGGATCGAGCACGACGTTCTCGAGGATCGTGCCGAACATCTGCGTCGTGGCGTAGATGTCGGGCTCGCCCTCGGGCGACAGGTTGATGACCTTGGCGTAGCAGCCGCCCTCGAAGTTGAACACGCCGTGGTCGGACCAGCCGTGCTCGTCGTCGCCGATGAGGTTGCGGTGCGGGTCGGCGGAGAGCGTGGTCTTGCCGGTGCCGGAGAGTCCGAAGAAGAGCGCCGTGTCGCCGCCGTGCCCGATGTTGGCGGAGCAGTGCATGGAGAGCACGCCGCGCTTGGGCATGTAGTAGTTCATCACCGTGAACATCGCCTTCTTGAGCTCGCCGGCGTACCGCGTGCCGCCGATGAGGATCGTGCGCTCGGCGAGGTTGAGGACGATGAACGTGCCGGTGCGCGTGCCGTGGCGGGCGGGATCGGCCTCGAACTCGGGCGCGTGGAGCACCGTGAAGTTCGGGACGAAGTCGGCCAGCTCGGCGACGTCGGGGCGGATGAACATGTTGCGGACGAACGCCATGTGCCACGCGTTGGGCGACACGTAGCGCACGGAGAGCCGGTGGGCCGGCTCGGCGCCGCAGTAGAGGTCCTGCACGAACAGCTCGTCGCGCTCGTCGAGATAGCGGCGGACGTCGGCGGCCAGCGTGTCGAAGTGTTCGGGGGCCAGCGGCTGGTTGACCTTGCCCCAATCCACATCGTGCTCCGACGAGGGCTCGCGGACGATGAACTTGTCCTTGGGCGAGCGGCCCGTGTGGGGCGTCGTGACCGCGGCGAACGGCCCCATGTCGGCCAGCTGGCCCTCGCCGCGCTCGATGGCGCGCTGGAGGAGCTGCGGGGGCACCAGGTTCCAGTGGACCGTTCCGCCGGGGGTCAATCCCTGCGCGTCGAGCCCCTGCCCGGCCGCGGGTGTCGTCTGCGTCGCCATGCTACAACCTCGAGAAGACCGTTTGCGATTGGCCGTTGCCGGTGGGGGCGGTGGCGGGTCCGCCGGAGCGCGCGCGCTCCTGGGCGTCCACGACGGCCACGGCGGCCATGTTGACGATGTCCTGGACGTCGGCGCCGCGCTCGAGCACGTGCACCGGCCGGCGCATGCCGACGAGGATCGGACCGATGGCCGTGGCCCCGCCCAGGTGGATGAGCAGCTTGTACGCGATGTTGCCCGCGCTGAGGTTCGGGAACACCAGCACGTTCGCCGCCTCGGTGAGGGCGCTGAAGGGATAGTCGCGCTCGATGATCCGCATGTCGAGCGCGGTGTCGGCCTGCATCTCGCCCTCGACGACGAGCGAGGGATCGCGCTCGCGCAGGAGCTGTGCGGCGCGGGCCATCTTCTCGGTGTCGGCGCTGCGCACCGAGCCGAAGTTGGAGTACGAGAGCATCGCGATGCGCGGCGTGATGCCCATGGTGCGGGTGATCCGGCTGGCGGCGTACCCGATCTGCGCCAGCTGCTCCGCGGTCGGATCGAGGTTGACCGTCGTGTCGGCGCAGAACACCACGTGCTTGGCGAACACGAGCATGTACATGCCGCTCACGATGCCCGCCCGCGGGTGCGCGCCGATCACCTGCAGGGCCGGCCGGATGGTCTCGGGATAGTGCAGGTTGACGCCCGAAACGAGGGCGTCGGCGTCGCCGCGGGCGACCATGCACGACCCGAAGTAGTTCGAATTGAAGAGCTGGCGGCGCGCCTGATCGAGCGACAGTCCCTTGCGCTGCCGGCGCTGCCACAGGAAATGGGCGTACTCCTCGCGGCTGGCCGACGCCGCCGGGTCCTCGATCACGACGTCGGTGAGCGACACGCTCATCCGCGCCGCCTCCTCCTCGATCACCGCGCGGTTGCCGAGCAGGACGGGGTCGGCGATGCCCTCGTCGACGAGGATCGAGGCGGCCCGGATGATCTTGGGCTCCTCGCCCTCGGGGAAGACCACGCGCTTGGGCTGCTGCATGGCGCGGTTGATGAGGCCGCGCATGATGCCGCGCGCCCGCCCCAGCCGCTCCTCGAGCTGCTCGCGGTAGATCTCGACCTCGACGAACTCGCGCGCCACGCCGCTCGCCACCGCGGCCCAGGCCACGGCCGGCGCCACCCAGAGCAGCGCCCGGTGGTCGAAGGGGAAGGGGATCAGGTAGTCGGGCCCGAACTTCACGTCGCGCAGGCCGTAGAGCGCGGCCACGGTGTCGGGCACGTCCTGCTTGGCCAGCGACGCGAGGGCGCGCGTGGCCGCCATCTTCATCTCCTCGTTGATCTCCGTGGCCCGCACGTCGAGCGCGCCGCGGAAAATGAACGGGAAGCCGAGGACGTTGTTGACCTGGTTGGCGTAGTCGCTGCGGCCGGTGGCGATGATCGCGTCGTCGCGCACGGCGCGGACCTCCTCGGGGAGGATCTCCGGCACCGGGTTGGCGAGGGCGAACACGATCGGCTTGGGGGCCATCGAGGCGACCATCTCCGGCGTCACGGCGCCGGCGATGGACAGGCCGACGAAGACGTCGGCGCCGCGCATGGCGTCCTCGAGGGTGCGCGCCTTGGTCCTGGCGGCGAACCGCGCCTTGTAGGGGTCGAGCTGGTCGGGCGGCCGGTCGGCGTGAATGACCCCCTTCCGGTCGCACATCAGGATGTTCTCGCGCCGCACGCCGAGCCGGATGTAGTGCTCGGCGGTGGCGATGGCGGCCGCGCCCGCGCCCGAGAACACGACTTTCAGGCTGGCCATGTCCTTCTCGATGATCTCCACGGCATTCAGCAAGGCGGCGCCGGAGATGATGGCCGTGCCGTGCTGGTCGTCGTGGAACACCGGGATCGACAGCTTCTTCCGGAGGGTCTCCTCGATGTAGAAGCAGTCGGGGGCCTTGATGTCCTCGAGGTTGATCCCGCCGACCGTGGGCTCGAGCAGCTCGCAGAACTTGATCACATCGTCGGGGCTCTCCGATCCCACTTCGAGATCGAAGACGTCGATGTCGGCGAACTGCTTGAAGAGGTTGCCCTTGCCCTCCATCACCGGCTTGCCGGCCAGCGCCCCGATGTTGCCCAGGCCCAGCACGGCGGTGCCGTTGGTGACGACGGCGACGAGGTTCCCCTTGGCGGTGTATTCGTACGCCTTTTCAGGCGTGTCCTTTATCTCGAGGCACGGCTCAGCGACGCCCGGCGAATAGGCCAGCGCGAGGTCGCGCTGGTTCGTCAGCGGCTTGGTGGGCACCACGGCGATCTTGCCCGGGCGTCCCTGGCGGTGATAGTCGAGGGCTTCTTCGCGTTTGGTCATGGTGAGGACAACAAAGTTAGCGCCCGGACGGGAGTTGCGGGGGGAAACCGGCAAAAAACCGAAGGGGCGGGAAGGAGCGCGGAGGAGCGAGAACTGCAAACAGAAGGCGGAGAGCTATGAGCTGACAGCTATGAGCTGACGGCAACACGTGCACACGGGACGGCCCTCTGCCGGTCAGCCTCGTGTGAGCCGAGTGGTGTCCCGTCGCCGTTGCCGACGGCTCACGGCTGTCAGCTACCTGCTCCCAGCCTTCTGTTGGGGCGGTGGTGCGGGGGAAGCCCGAACCCCAGCCCCGCGATGGGGACTGGGGTTCGAAGTCGATCTGAACTGCCGCCGGTGATCAGACCCGCAGCTCATCCCCCTCCCGCGCGGCCATCTCGTACAGCACCGGCATCAGGAAGATGCTGATCAGGAGCCGCGAGAAGAGCCCGCCCACGATGACCAGGGCGAACGGCTTCTGCGAATCGGTGCCCACCCCGGTCGCGATGGCCGCCGGCAGCAGACCGAACGCGGCGACGAGGGCGGTCATCATGATCGGCCGCAATCGCAGCAGCGCCGCCTCGCGCGTGGCCTCGATGATGCCCGACCCGCCCAGCCGCAGCTCGTTGGCGTAGGAGATGTACACGACGGCGGTCTGCACGCTGACACCGAACAGCGCCAGGAAGCCGATCCCCGACGACACCGAGAACGGCGTGCCGGTGATCACCAGCGCGACGAGTCCGCCGAGGGGGGCCGAGAGCAGGACCCCGACGACCGTGATGAACGGGAACTTGAAGTTGTCGTACAGGGCGAACAGGAGCAGGAAGATGAGTACGATGGTGATCGGCAGGACGATGCGGAGCTGCGACCGCGAGGCCGTGTACTCCTTGTACTCGCCGCCCCACACGGCGCGGTAGCCGGGGGGGAGCTTGACCTGCGCGGCGACCTTCTCCCGCGCCTCCTCCACGGCGCTGGCCAGGTCGCGCCCCTGCACCGAGAACTGGATGCCGATGTACCGGTGGTTGTCCTCGCGATAGATGAACGACGCGCCGTTGGCGATGG
>JBJKPA010000296.1:0-2994 GCA_046706905.1 Gemmatimonadaceae bacterium | reverse complement strand
GCGGCGCGCCGTGAACCCCACCACGCGCACGCAGTCGGCCACCGCGGCGTCGAAGTCGTCGAACCGCGCGATGCGGTCGATCAGGTCCCGCGTGTTGTGCGCGATCCCCTCGATGCGCACCGGGTCGTAGTCCACGGGGCGCACGAGGTGCAGCGTGCCGACTCCCATGTTCTTCATGGCGCGCACGGTCGCGCCGATGTTCACCGGGTCCTGCGGTTCGTAGAGCACGATCCGCACCCGGTCGAGCCGCGACCCGTTCACGTGACGATCGTGAAGCGGAGGAGGCGTGCCGGGTCGTGGCGGTCGCCGCGCAGGTAGACGAACTCGCCGTCTGGACCGCTCAGGATGAGCTGGCCGCGGCGCCGCTCGCGGTCGGGCGCGGTCTCGTTGATCAGCACGTCGAGCCAGAACTCGGAGCCGACCTGCAGCGGCTCGCGCAGCGCGATCTCGGCGCGCAGCTCGTAGCCGTCGCGCGTGCGGCGCCACGCCGTTCGGGCCAGCTTGAGGCTCCCCCACCCGTCCAGCGGGCGCGCCCGCACCACGCCGGGCTTGGCGGTGGGCTCGGGCACGAGCACCCACGCGCCGCCGTTGCCCTCGGCGCGCACGTAGAGCTGCACCCTGTCGCCGTTGATGTCGGGCGCCTCGTTGTCGTACGGGTTCACGGCATCCGCCGGGACGAACCGCGGATTGGGCGTCGTCATCTGCACGTCCACGACGAGCAGCTTCGCGGCGGCGGCCACGGCCACCCGCGCCGAGGGGCGCCCGGCCTCCTCCCACGTCTCCTCCGAGCGGCGGTAGGTGGGCGCGCCCAGATGATACACGGCGTAGCGGAGGCGCTCGTCCGGCGTCGCGTCGGACCACCAGGCCGCGTGGAATCTGGACGGCGCGAGCAACAGCCCGTTGTACCCTTCGGGCGGCAGCTCGGGGGTGACGTCGCTCTCCTCGGGGATCGCCGTGACGAACACCGGCGTGCCCATGCGCTCGGCGGTCGCCGCGAGCGGCACCTCCTCGGAGATGGCGCCGCCCAGCTCGACGTACCGCGACGTGCCGTCGGCGCCGATGTCCACGTGCCACCCCTCGTCGAGGGGCCGGTGCACGTGACGCGCGCCGTCGCGCATCCGCACGGTGACGCCGTCGCCGTTCCACTCCACCGCGTCGACGTCGCGCGACCACGCCCACACGGCGGAGATGGCACCGAGCGGCGCCCCGCGGCTCTCGATCAGCTGGAACCGGCGACGCGTGGCGGGGGGCTGACCCGGGGCGCTGAGCGTGTACCAGACGGCGGGCGCGGTACACCGCATGAAGCCCCGCAGCTCGCCCCCGCCTTCGGCGGTGGCCGTGAGATGGACGCCGGCGTTGGCGGGCGACCGGAAGGCGCGCTCGGTGGTCACGAAGCGGCCGCCGTCCTCCAGGCCGTCGGCGTCCGCGTAGCGCTCGCGCGCCCCCTTGATCTGGCCGCTGAGCTGCGCGTCGCAGTGCACGGGAAGCGCCAGGTTGGCGGCGTGCCCGGCGCGCCAGCGGACGAGATCGAGGAAGTACCCGGGCATCACGACCAGCGTCCGCTGCACCGCGACGTCGGGCCAGATGCGCGCCTGGGCGCGCGCCCATCCCGCCCCCTCGGCATCGTCGAACGCCTCGAGCAGGCCGTCCACGCGCCACTGCGAATGGCCGTCCACCAAGGGCGCGTTGTGGGCGAGCGTGCTGCGGTACCAGTGGAGCGAGGGATCGACGTACGACGCGGTTCCGAGGTCGTCGAGCCAGCGGGTGGCGCCCACCGAGAAGAGCACGTTGAGCCGGTCGGGATGCCCGTGTCCCCCGCCCGACTGCCCGTAGTCGAGGGCCACGTACACGTGGCCGCGCTCGCGCCGGAAGACCGCGACGCCCTGTCCGTGGAGCAGCACGGTGCCGAGCCCCTGCTCGTCGGCGGGCGGGAGGTGTTCGCGCGCGAAGAGCAGCGACTTCCATCCCAGGTCGGCCCGTGTGAGGCGCACCGGGCGCGCGTTGCGCTCCGCCTCGGCGCTCGAGTGCTCGCGTCCGCTGTCGCCGTCGGGCACCGGCGCCTCGGGATCGTAGAGCTGGGCGAGCATCGCGCGCAGCGCGGGATCGTCCTGGCGGGCGAGGCCCAGCTCGCAGTGCTCGGCGAACCGCCACTGGCGGAGGGAGGTCGCGTACTGCGAATCCTTGCGCGCCGGCAGCGTGAGGTCGGGCAGCACCGTCGCGAACGCGGCGGCGTAGCCGGCGTCGAACCGCGCCAGCGCCTGCTCGGGCAGCTCGCGGCCGCACGACGCGGCGAGCAGCACGCCGTACCAGAGCCCGCGGTGGGCGAACTGATGGTAGTTCTCCCCTTCGTACCAGGTGCCGTCGTCGAGCAGGCCGTCCTCGAGGTGGGCCAGCAGGCCCGACGGACCGTAGACGATCGGGTCGATCACGTGCTCCTCGCCGAGCAGGCGTGCCGCGGCGAGGAGCGCGGCGTTGTTCCAGACCTGCCGGTTGGACTGCCCCTCGTCGTAGCTCGCGATGAGGGCGCTGCTCGGCTCGATGATCCGGTCGCGGACCGCGGCGCCGTCCACCGCGGCGCCGGTGGTCTCCAGCAGGTCCAGCGCCACGCAGAGCTGCAGCAGCCAGATGGACTCGAGATACGTGCTGAAGAACGGGCGCGCGGGACCGAGCACGTTGTCGCGATTCGGATACTGCAGATACGCGTCGGCGTACTGGGCCAGGAGGTCGGCGGCGAAGGCCGCATGACGTTCCTCTCCCCGCACGGCGTGGAGCACGGCGCCGTGGACGCACCGCTCGGCCAGCCAGAGCTGGTAGGGATACAGCCACCAGCGGTCGTGCAGGGAGCCGCGGTGCACCTGGCCGCAGGTGGCGCACCGGTGCTCGTGCGGCGACCAGGGATCGAAGGCGAGCGGCGAGCCGTCGCGCTCGCAGGTGCCGCCGGCGCGCGACAGCAACGCCTTCTCGCGCGGCACGCGGAGCCCCGCCCCCAGGGCC
>JBJKPA010000295.1:0-3887 GCA_046706905.1 Gemmatimonadaceae bacterium | reverse complement strand
GACGTGATCCGGGGCCGGGTGACCGACGACAGCGCGCGCGCGGTGCGCGGCGCCGACGTCGTGGCCACGCGGGCCTATGACCTCAAGACGTTCACGACCACGACCGACACGGCCGGCCGCTTCCGGTTCGTGATCGCCAACGGGCGCCACGACTACCTGCTGTTTGTGTCGAAGCCCGGCTTCAAGCCCGACACGAGGCGCGTGCAGCCCCCGCCCGGCGACACCGTGATCACCGCCGACGTCGTGCTGCACCCCGCGCCCCCGCAGCAACTCAAGGCGGTGCAGTCGCGCGCCGCCTCCACCAAGCCGTCGCGCGTCGAGAACACCATGCAGACGCCGCCCGGCGCCGACGCCATCCAGCGGGGTGGCGTGACGGCGGCGTTCACCCCCGACCAGATGGGAAACCTCGCGGCCGCGGGCGACTTGATGCCGGGGATGATCAACGGGTCGATGTTCGGGCTTGGCGCGGGGCAGAACGGCACCCTGCTCGACGGCATGTCGTTCCAGGGCGGCGCGCTTCCGCGCGACGCCGACGTCAGGACGACGATCGCGTCGTCGGCCTACGACCCCTCGATCGGCGGGTTCTCGGGGACCGTCACCAGCGCCCAGCTCTCGCCGGCGAGCATCATGAACCAGATCACGGCGCACACCTGGTTCGACGCGCCGGCGCTCGAGTACAACGACCCCGTGGCGGCGCGCATCGGCGACCGGTTCGCGCAGACCAACGTGAGCATGGGCACGTCCGGCGCCACCGGATTCGAGAAGCTGTTCTACAATCTGTCCGGCCAGTACAGCCGGCGGCTCGCCAGCACCACCGACCTGCTCGACGCCGACCCCACCGTGCTGTACGCGGCCGGCCTCTCCCCCGACTCGGCGGCCCGCGCGCTGGCCGTCGCGCGGGCCGCGGGCATCCCGATCGCCCCGCTGTCCTTTCCCACCGATCAGATCACGGACAACGGGATCTTCCTCGGCCGCGTGGACTTCCCCAAGTCGCAGTACGACCCCGGCGCGAAGGACGAGTGGTCGCTCATCTTCTACGGCGACCTGACGCGCCGCCAGTCGCTCGGCTTCAGTCCCACGTCCACCCCCTCGCTCGGCAACGACGGCAATTCGGCGATCCTGAACGCGCAGCTCATGCGCTCGAACTATTTCGGCCCGCTCGACGCCTGGCTCAACGAGACGCGCACGGCGATCACCGTCAACCGGAGCAGCACGTCGCCCTTCATCGCCGGCCCCGGGGGGAGCGTCCGCATCGCGTCCACGCTTCCCGACGGCACGGGCGGCGTGTCGTCGGTGGCGCTGGGCGGCGCGGGCAACGACGGCTCGCACGACCGTTCGTGGACCTGGGAGACGACCAATACCACGCAGTGGTTCGTGCACGGCACGTCCAACCGCCTCAAGCTGTACGCCGACTCGCGCTTCGACGGCTACGACCACTGGGCGCCCGGCACCGACCTCGGATCGTTTTATTACAACTCGCTGGCCGACCTCGCCGCCAACCAGCCGGCGTCGTATACGCGGACGCTCATGGCGCCGGCCATTCGCGGCACGGCGTGGAGCGGCGTGCTGGCGTTCGGCGACTTCTGGAAGAAGTCCCCGACCTTCCAGCTGGAGGGCGGGCTGCGGCTGGAGGCCAACCGCTACCTCTCGGCGCCCGGCGCGAACCCCGCCGTGGCGCGGACCTTCGGCCTCCCGAACGACGCCGTGCCCAACACCATCCACCTGAGCCCGCGCCTCGGATTCACCTGGGTGGTGGGCCGCGGGCAGACGACGAACAACGCCGGGGAGATCTTCAACGGCATCGGCCAGTTCTATCAGGGCCCGTTCGGCGTGCTCCGCGGCGGGGTCGGGGAGTGGCGCGGCGCAATGACGCCCACGCTGCTCGAGTCGGCGCAGGGCGCCACCGGGCTTCCGGGCGCGAGCCGCACGCTCAGCTGTATCGGCGCGGCGACCCCCGTGCCGGATTGGTCCGGCTACGCCGCGAATCCCGCCGCCATTCCCTCCCAGTGCGCCGACGGATCGTCCGGTGTCTTCAGCGATGCCGCGCCCAGCGTGCAGCTCGTCGACCCGTCGTACTCGGCGTCGCGGAGCTGGCGCGCGAACCTGGTCTGGGAATCGCGCGGCTGGGGCTTCCGCTACAAGGTGGACGGCACCTACGCGCTCAACCTCGACCAGCCGGGGAGCTTCGATCTCAACTTCGCGGACGCACCGCAGTTCACGCTGGCCAGCGAGGGCGACCGGCCGGTGTACGTCCCCGCCGGCGACATCGTACCCGCCACCGGCCTCGTCTCGCCGGTGGCTGCGCGCGTCTCGTCGAATTTCGGACGTGTGTCCGCGATGCGGTCGGATCTGCGCGGCACGGCGCGCCAGATCACGTTCCAGCTCACGCCCGACTTCGATTTCTCGGCCTTCGGGTCCAAGCGGAAGCAGACGTTCTGGCAGCACTTCTGGCAGCGGGGCTACGTCAGCGCGTCGTACACCTACGCCGACGTCCGGTCGTCGGCGCGCGGATTCGATGGCGCCACGGCCGGCGATCCGACGCTCGTGGACTGGGCGCCCTCCGGCATGTCGGCCCGGCACAGCTTTCTGATCCAGTTCGGCGTCCGCGCCTGGAAGAACATCTCGATCGGCACGTACACCACGATTCGCTCCGGCCTCCCCTACACCCCGATGGTGGCCAGCGACATCAACGGCGACGGATACGCGAACGACCGCGCGTTCGTGTTCGATCCCGCCACGGCGAGCGATCCGGCGCTCGCCGCGCAGATGCGCTCGCTGCTCGCCGCGGCGCCGAGCGAGGCGCGCCGCTGCCTGGAGCGGCAGATGGGCGAGATCGCCGGGCGCAACAGCTGCACCGGTCCGTGGACCGCGTCGCTCAACATGCGCGTCGACCTCCCGATCCGCGTACCCCTCTGGGCCGGCCGTTCGGCCGACATCGGCGTCAACCTCGCCAACCCGCTCGGCGGACTGGACCAGCTCCTGCACGGCGCCGACCACCTGCACGGCTGGGGCACCAGCCCGATGCCCGATCCCACGCTGCTCTACGTCCGAGGCTTCGACCCGGCCACGCGGGCGTTCCAGTATGAGGTGAATCCGCGCTTCGGCAGCACCCGCGCGTCACAGAACACCATCCGCGCGCCCTTCCGCCTCACCGTGGACGTGGAGTTCTACCTCGGCCGGCCGTACCAGGAGCAGATGCTCGATCGCTCGATGGCGCTCGTGAAGCGGCTGCGCGGCCATCCCAAGGCGGCGGAGGACACGCTCGCCGTCCGCTTCCACTTCAGCCTCCCCGACATCTACACGTGGGTGCTGGGCCGCAAGGACTCGCTGCTCCTGAGCCCGCAGCAGGTGGACTCGCTCGATGCGGCCGCCGTGCCCTACCGCGCCAAGATCGACAGCCTGATCAAGGCGCTCTCGGATTACATCATCGCGCTGCCGCCCAAATTCGACGGCAAGGCCGTGCTGGCGAAGCAGAACGCGATCATCCAGGCCGGGTGGAACTTGGGCCGCGATCAGAAGGTGCCGATCGCGCGGATCCTGAGTCCGGAGCAGTACAAGGCGCTGCCGGGCTACATCACGTCGGTGCTCGAGGTCAAGGGCGACGTGCGCATCCGATACATCGCGATCTTCTGATCGCCTGCTACCGCTGGGCGCGCAGCTCCTCCAGCACGCCCATCGTGCTGAACCCGTGGAACCGCGTGTCCGCCTCGCTGCGCGCCACCCAGGCGTGCGCGGCGAGTCCGCGCGAGCCGTCGGCCTCGCGCTTCACCCCGATGCACACCGCCGCCGGAATGCCCGCCCGGCGCAGCACCAGACATTCGGCCACGCTCTCGTAGAGGCAGCTCGTGCGCCAGCGGGCGCCCGGGACGTGCGCGAGCACCCGCAGC
>JBJKPA010000294.1:0-5406 GCA_046706905.1 Gemmatimonadaceae bacterium | reverse complement strand
ACCAAGGACTTCCCCGCCGAGAAGTTCTACCGCGACGCCAAGATCGGCGCGATCTACGAGGGAACGTCCAACATGCAGCTCCAGACGATCGCCAAGCAGATGCTGCGCTGAGCCGCGGCGCGCCGCGCCCGCTCAGGCGAACAACCGCGCGATCTCGGCCGCGTACTTCTCGGCCACCACCTTCCGCCGCACCTTCAGCGAGGGCGTCAGCTCGCCTCCCTCGACCGTGAACTCGCCGGCGATGTTCTCGAACCGCTTCACGGTCTGCACGCGCGCCAGGCGCGCGTTGACCGCGTCGATGTGGGACTGCAGGTGGGCCCGGAACTTCTCGCACGTCGCCGCCGACGCCGGGTCGCGGGCCGGGCTCCCCGCCGCCGCGGCATCCTCCGGCACGCGCGCCGGATCGAGCGTGAGCAGCACCCCCAGATAGCGCTGCCGGTCGCCCACCACCACCGCCTGGCTCACCACCGGGATCGCCTTCAGGTATCCCTCCACGAGCTGCGGGGCGACGTTCTCCCCGCCCGCCGTGATGATCAGGTCCTTCTTGCGGTCGGTGATCTGCAGGAACCCCTCGGCGTCGATGTCGCCGATGTCCCCCGAGTGCAGCCACCCGTTCACGTCCAGCGCCTCCGCCGTGCCCACCGGGTCCTTGTAGTAGCCCTTGAACACGTGGCGGCCGCGCATGCAGATCTCGCCGTCGGCCGCCGTCATGAGCTCGGCCCCCGGAAAGACACGCCCCGCCTTGCCCGTGTGGTACCGGTCCGGCGTGCTGATCGTGGCCGGTCCGGTGCACTCGCTCATCCCGTACACCTCGCAGATCGGCAGGCCCAGGGAGAGGAAGAATTCCAGCGTCGACTTCGCGATCGGCGCCGCCGAGGTCACGAGGATCCGCGCCCGGTCGAGCCCCAGCCGCTCGCGCACCTTCCGGAACACCAGCGCGTTCGCCAGCCCGTAGAGCGGCGGCCGGGGCCGCCCCTCCTGATCCGCGTAGCCGCCGCGCAGGCCCACCCCCCGCGCCCAGGCGATCAGCTTCCTGCGCAGTGGCGAGTTGCCGGCGCCGGCCGCCTGCATCCGCTCCTGCATCTTCTCCCATACGCGCGGCACGCCCAGGAAGAAGTCGGGACGCACCTCGCGCAGGTTGTCGCCCAGCTTCTCCATGCTCTCCGCGAACCACGTCGTGCCGCCGAACGCCACCGGCCCGAACAGCGACACGAGCTGCTCGGCGATGTGGCTCAGCGGCAGGTAGCTCAGGATGTTGTCCCCCGCCCGCAGCCCGAGCGACGAGATCCCCACGTCGGCCGTCCACGTCGCGTTGTCGTGCGTCAGCATCACGGCCTTCGGCTCGCCGGTCGTGCCCGACGTGTAGATGAGCGTCGCCACGTCGTCGGGCGATTGCGCGGCCGTCCGCGCATCGATCTCCGCCTCCGGCACGTCGTGCCCGCGGCGCAGCAGATCCTCCCAGCGCAGCACGCCCGGCGCGCCGGGCTCGCCGTGCATCTGGACGATCGCCTTGAGGCTGGGAAGCGACGCACGCACGGCGAGGACCTTGGCCACGAGCTCCGCGTTGTCGACCACGGCGATCTGCGCCTCGCAGTGGTGCGCGATGTAGCGGCACTGGTCGGGCGCGAAGGTCGCATAGATGCCGGCCGGCAGCCCGCCGGCATGGACCGCGGCCAGGTCCGCGACGAGCCACTCCGGACAGTTGTTGCCCAGAATCACCACGCCCCTGCCCGTCTCCAGACCGAGCGCGAGAAAGCCGCGCGCGGCGAGCCGGATCTGCCGCCGATAGCCGCTCCAGGTGAGCGACTGCCAGGCGCCGTCCTCCTTCCAGCGGAGGGCGGGAACGTCGGGGCAGGTCCGGGCCGTCTCGTCGAGGGCCTGGGGGATTGTCTTGGGCGGCATGGCGGGAGGTAGCTTACGGTCTGGTGGCCGAGGGGTACAGCTTACAGCGTTTCCGGGACAACCGTTAGCCATTCACCTACCGTGACCTCCCCCGCCGTCCGCGTTCCCGTCATGCCGCCCGCCCTCCCCCGGAGCGGCGGGCCCGTCTCGCGCGCGTTCGGCCGCGCCGTGCTCGCTCTCCTCGGCTGGCGCATCGAGGGGAACCTGCCCGATATCGGGCGCGCCGTCATCATCGTCGCGCCGCACACGTCCAATTGGGACTTCGTGATCGGGATCGCCGCCAAGCTCGGCCTGGGGCTCCACGCGTCGTGGCTGGGCAAGCACACGCTGTTCCGCGGGCCCTTCGGCTGGTTCATGCGGCGGTTGGGAGGGATTCCGGTGGACCGCTCCCAACCGCAGGACGCCGTTCCGCAGGCCGTGGCCAGATTTGCGGCGTCGGAGCGGATGGTGCTCGGCCTCGCGCCCGAGGGCACGCGCAAGAAGGTGGCCCGCTGGCGCACCGGGTTCTACCACATCGCGCGCGGCGCGGGCGTGCCGATCGTCCCCGTGGCGCTCGACTGGCCCACGCGGGCGCTCGTGATCGGCCCCCCGGTGCAGCCCACGGAGCACATGGAAGCCGACCTGGCGGCGCTGGGCGCCTTCTACGCCCCGTGGCGCGGCCGCCATGGCGAGCCCACGCCGCCGCCGCTCTAGATTCCCCGCATGCCCACGACCCGCTCCCCGTTGCAGCGCGCCTTTCTCAAGCTCGTCGGCGGCATCGTCGCGCTCGACGTCGTGGCCATCGGGATCTTCGAGGGAATGCACGTCGCCCAGCGGGGGCAGACCGTGCTGGAGCGGTACATCATCGGCTGGATGCTGGCCAGCGCGCTCGTCGCCGCCTGGGGCCTCTACCAGGTCAAGCAGGCGCGGCGCGACTGGCGCCGCGGCCGGGGCTCAGGCGCCCCGCGTGACGATTAACCTGAGCGGCGTCTTCTCGCCCGAGCGCTCGGCGTGCTCGGGCACGATCGTGTGCCGCAGCGCCTGCACGACTTCGGTGGCGAACGTCCGGCCCGCGCTGCGGTCGATCTCCTCCAGCGCGTTCCAGGGCGCGAACGCCGGCCGCGTTTCCGTCGGCGTGAGCAGGGTCTCGTAGGCGTCGGCCACGGCCAGGATCTTGACCGCCATGGGTATCCGCAGCGCGTCCACCGGCCAGTCGTCGCCGATCAGCTCGTGGTAGCGCCCGTACGCGGAGACCGTATCGAGCGCCGCGTGCATCGAGGCCGCCACCGGCACCTCGCGCACCTCGCGCGGGAAGTCGGCGAACATGCGCGCGATGCGCGGGTCCTGCGGGCCCGCCTCGTGCAGCAGGCCGGCCACCCGCAGCTCCTCCAACTCCCCGCCGCGCATGCCGAGCTTGCGCCCGATGGCGACGGACCGCTCGGCGACGCGGAAGCTGTGCCCGCGGCGGTGACGGTCGGCGGAGTCGAGATGGAAGGTCAGCAGCTCAAGCAGCGCAAAGTACGTCCGTTTGACGTCATCCGCGCGCGCGATCCGCTGGTCGGAGAGGGTCCCCACGGTGTAGCCGGTGAGGATGAGGAACCCGCCCCAGGGTGCGTAGTACATAAGGGACGTGGTCGTGAATCCGGCCACGCCGCCAAGCCCGGTCACGGCCTGGAAGAACGTGACCAGCAGAACCGTCAGGACCGCCGCCCATACGGCGCTGTTGCGCCCGAGCAGGAAGCCCGCCGCGATGATCGGTAGATAGTAGAAGCTGAGGAACGCGAGCTTGTAATCCACCGCGAAGTTGATCAGGAGCAGCGACGCCACGAGGACCACCACGAGCGTCTGCTCGAAGTGGTCGAAGAGCGACTGCTTCACCCGATCCGCCAGTCCTTGCACCGTAATTCGGCCCCGAATGCGTTCGGTAACCGGTGCATCCCCCGGCCTCGGTGGATTCCACCCTTCACTCATTCTCGCTCCCTTCGGTCGAGAAGTCGTACCGTGAGACCTAGTGTCATATGACTGGAGGGGGCCCGCAAGACGGATACAAAGGCAAATGGGCCTTAGAAATGCGACACTGCCGGGCATCTTGTCCGACAACTCCCGATTATCGGCGTTTCAGCGGGTTCCGAATGAGAAGTGCGTCACGAAACGCGGCACCCCCCTCGGGCGACTGGAGGGCGGCGCGCCTTCCGTGCTACAATTGGTTATGCGGACAGCGTTGATCTCCCGAGGCGCCGCGGCCTTCCTGCTCGGCGCCATGCTCGCCCCCGCCCTCGCGGCACAACAGCCCGTGGCGGGCGCCGCTGCTCTCAGCGGCACCGCGTACGACAGCGTCCGCAGCCGCCCCATGGAGGGCGCCCGTATCATCGTCCAGGGCACGCCGCTGGTCGCCGTGGCCGATGCCGACGGACAGTTCCACCTCGACAGCGTTCCTCCCGGCCCGCACAAGCTGCAGGCGGTGTATCCGGTGCTCGACTCGCTCGGCATCCAGCTGGTGACGCCGCCGCTCGCCTTCACGGCCGGCAAGACGACGTCGGTGACGATCGCGACGCCCTCGGCGGCGGCGCTGGTGAAGATGCTCTGCCCCGCCGCCTGGCTCACGCGCGGTCCCGCCGCGCTGTTCGGGCGCGTCCGCAACGCCGATACCGAGCAGCCGGTGGCCAAGGCGGAAGTGTCGGTGGTCTGGTACGAGCTCGACCTCACCAAGCTCACCAAGGTCCCGCGGCTGCGCGAAGCGAGGACGATGCCCGACGGCACGTACCGCATCTGCGGGCTGCCCAGCACGTTCGACGGCAAGGTGCAGGTCGCGCACTCCGGGCTCACGACGGGCGACGTTCCCGTGACGTTCAACAACTCCGTGCTGCAGCTGCGCAGCATGAGCGTGGCGTCGGTCGCGCCCGTCACCGTGGCCAAGGGCGACACCAACCCGCCGGTGCGGCGCGCGCTCACCACGGCGCGGCTCGTGGGCCGCGTGCTCGGCACCTCCGGCGCGCCCGTGTCCGGCGCGCGCGTGCAGCTCGAGGGCACCACCCACTCGGTGAACACGTCGCCCGACGGGTCGTTCGTGCTCGACAGCCTGCCGTCCGGCTCGCAGGTCGTGCGCGCGATGTACATCGGGTTCACGCCGGTCGAGCAGGCGGTGGAGCTCTCCAATCGCGATACCGCTCGCGTCACGCTGCAGATGCAGACGATGGTCGCGACGCTGCCCACCGTGGTCACCCAGGCGCAGCAGCAGAGCGCCCTCCAGCGCATCGGCTTCACCCAGCGCGAGAAGGCGGGGTTCGGCTACTTCCTGGACGAGAAGCAGATCGACCGCATGAACCCCACCAAGTTCACCGACGTGCTGGCCACCGTGCCCGGCATCCACGTGTCGCAGTCGGGGTACAGCTACAACATCACCGACACGCGGGACCCCAACGGCGGGTGCGTGAACTTCGTCGTCGACGGGTCGCCGTGGGCGGCGATGTCGCCCGGCGACATCAACAACTTCATCCAGGGGGCCGACGTCGGCGCCATCGAGGT
>JBJKPA010000293.1:0-4438 GCA_046706905.1 Gemmatimonadaceae bacterium | reverse complement strand
GCGCAGCGCCGGACGCCCCGGCGCCCCGCCATGGACAGCGCGCGCGCCGCCGAACTCTACGTGAGCAAGGATTTCGCCGACCTCCCGCAGGGCAACTTCGCCAAGGAGAAGGCCGAGCGGACGGCGGCCGAGAGCGTCTACGTCGCGCGCAGCAAGGGCATCATGAATTTCCAGATCGTGCACTACCGGAGCCGCGCCGACGGGTTGGACATCCCCGCGTACCTGTTCACACCGCTGGCCAGGCGCGGGCGGCACGGCTACGCCGCGATGGTATGGGTGCACGGGGGCGTGCATGCGTTCTGGGACCAGAAGATGCTCCCGTTCGTGATCGACGCGATCCGGCACGACTACGTCATCATCTGCCCGCAGTACCGCGGCAGCTCGGGCTACGGCCAGGCGTTCTACGACGCCATCGACTACGGCGGGCGCGAAGTGGCCGACGTCGTGTCGGCCGCCGACTACCTGCGCGCGATGCCCGAGGTGGACCCCGACCGGATCGGGATCATGGGCTGGAGCCACGGGGCGTACATCGTGACGCTCGCCCTGTTCCGTCACCAGACCGACTTCAAGGCGGGGGCCGCGATCGTCCCGGTCACCAACCTGCTGTTCCGCCTGGCCCTCAAAGGGCCCAAGTACGCCCGCAGCTTCGCGGCCGAGTCCACGATCGCCGGGCTTCCGTTCGAGAATCCGCAGGCGTATCTGGAGCGCTCGCCCTTCTACCGGGTGGACTCGCTCGAGACGCCGATCATGGTCCACGTGGCCACGAACGACAGCACGGTGAACTTCGTGGAGGACGAGCAACTGATCGACGCGCTGCGGGCGCGCAAGCCCAATCTGGCCGAGACGCGGGTGTACGTGAACCCGGCACCGGGCTACACGGGCTTCGGCCACACGTTCAGCCGCCGCGTGAACCTCGAGACACTGGAGGAGGAGGACAGCCCCGCGCAGCGCGACTCCTGGAACCGTACGTGGACGTTCTTCGACTGGTACCTGCGTCCCTACGAGGATCCGTCCAGGGACACGTCCACGCCCTGAGTCCGCCGCGCCGTCACCGGACATCAGGAACTTCGGGAACTGCAGATGATCCGGATGCGACCGGTACCACAATGAAGCGATGACATGAGGGGGCTTCGGCGCCGGGGTCTTCCCGCCAAAACCCCCTCGTTCGGTCGCTGTTTTGCAGTACCAGTATCATCCGGCAGTCGTCCGGATCGTCTGCCGTTCAGAACCTTCGTTCCTGGTGCCGGGCCGCCGAGCCGGAGTCGGTGGCCGCCCTGGGGGCCGTCCAGAATCCGCCGGTTCCCGACGAGCGCGCGGCGAGATCGCCGCCGAACAGTGCCGCGTTGAGCACCACACGGAAGGTGCCCACCGGCTGCCCGCGCCACTGCGGCCGGAACCCGACCAGGATCACGTGCCCGTCGCCGTGCCGCACGTCGAGTGCCGCCGCGTATCCGTGCAGATGCTGCTCGCCCAGCAGGTAGCCCGACATCAGCGCCGAGCCCGCCGTCTGATACCGGGCCAGCGCCGCGCCGCGGAATCCGTCGAGCGTCGTGAACACCGGGCTGTCGTCGAAGAACACGTTCGCCTCGTCGGGCATGCCGGCCATCACCGGGTGGCCCGGATCGGTCGTCACGCGGAGGATCGAGCCGCTGGCGAAGAACTCCTTCCGGTCGAGTCCGCCCACCACGTTCTTCACCGGCAGGTGGAGCTGGTCGATGGCGAGCTGGGCGCTCGAATTGAGGCAGACCAGCGTGCCCCCGCCGCGCACGAACGCGTCCAGCGCGCGGACTCCCTCGTCGCCCAGCCCGCCCTCGTAGCGGGGCGGCACCGTGCCGTGGGCGTAGCCGTTCAGCAGCGAGCGCGGCGAATCCGACGCGATGAGGATGACGTCGAAGCGCGAGCGCAGCTCCCCGGCCTGGATGTCGGCGTTGGTGAGCACCGAGTACTTGAACTCGTATTGGTCGAGCAGCCACTGGGTCCACCCCTCGTCCATGCTCGCCGTCCACGGCTTGTAGATGGCCACGCGCTCGTGCACCGGCAGCGCCCCCGCCGTACCCGACACCCGCGTGCCGCGCACGTCGAGCGCCGTGGCCAGCCCGTCGAGCTTCGCCACCGGCACGCCGGACACGAGGTACCGCCCGCTCGCCCCGTGCTCGCCCGGCCGGAAGGCCACCGCGCCACCCGCCGCGAGGGCACGGTTCACGAACGTGAACACGTTGTTCTGCGCCGGATCGAGCGACGCCACGGCGCCGCTCCCCGTGAGTCCGCCGGCCGGCGGCACGATCCCCGCCGCCTCGGCGTTGGTCTCGAAGGGCGCGTCGGGCGCCGAACGCCAGTCCACCGGCTTCCCCTTCACCGGCTGGAGCGCCGCCGAGAACGCGTCGGAGAGCGGGGCCTGCGCCGTCACCACCCGGACGCCCATCTGATACGGGAGCGTCCAGCCCGCTGCGTCGTACGGCTGGTCGGGCGGGCCGCCGGGGAACTGGCGGAGATCGGGATAGTCCTGCGGCTCCATGAGCTGCCGCACGAATTGCGCGAACTCCTGCTGCATCGGAATCACCCACGTGCCGGCCGGATACGTCACGCCGTCGTACGCCTGGGGCGAGGCCAGTGCCTCCACCCGCACGCCGTTGAAGGCGAACCGCTTGAGCATGCCCGCCGCGGCCACCGGATCGCGCTGGTCGCGCGGCACGATGTACGCGTACGGGGGCTCGTCGCGGTAGCGCCGGATCGTCTTCTCCCCCGCCTGGTAGCGGTTGTAGAGCAATTCCTCGCGGTACTTCGCGGCGTAATCGAGCACGGCGATCGACGCCGTCTCCATGTAGTCCACCGCGTCGCGCAGGCGCCACCATCCGCCCTTCCACGGACTCGGGTACAGCGACTGCGGCCGCAGGTCGCGGTACGGCGGCGGGAAGTCGCGGATCGTGTAGAAGTGCGGCGTCGCGTACTGGTAGAGCGCCGTCTCCGTCCAGAACGCGTCGATGTTCATGAGCATCGGCATGTAGTCGATGTAGCCCGGGTACCAGGCGTCGAACCCGGTGCCCATGTGCGTGGCGCCTGGCATGTTCCGCGATTCCAGCTCCTGCGCGATGGTCATGCCGATGGTGTTCACCTCGCGCGACATGAGCGGCGGGACCTCGGGCGCGATCGGCTCGGCGAACGGCGGGAGCCAGATTCGCGTCGGGACGGGCGACGACTGATGGTGGACGTAGATGATGTCGGGCTCCCACGCCCGCCAGGTGCGCGCGATGACGCGCGACTCCACGACGTTCAGCATGTACGCGTCGCGGTTGTCGTCGTGGCCCACGTACTTCTCGTACAGCTCGTGCAGCGGCGACACCTCGTAGGGCGTGCCCACGTTCTCGCGGTACCAGTGGACGACGATGTTCTGCCCGTCGGGATTGATCGACGGCCAGAGCAGCAGCACGTCGTTGTCCAGGATCTCCTTGAACTCGGGGTCGTCGGGATGCGCGAGGAGGTCGTAGGCGAGCTGGATCGTGTGCTGCGCGCCGGCCACCTCGGTGGCGTGCAGCCCGCCGCTGATGTCCACGAAGGCCCGGCCCTCGCGCGACAGGATGTGCGCGTCGGCCGCCGACAGCCCCTCGGGGTGCGCGAGCCGCTGCGCGATGTCGCGGTAGTGGTCCAGCGTGGCCAGGTTCTCGGGCGACGAGATGATGGCCAGCGTCCACGGATGCCCGCTCGCGGTGACGCCGACGTCCACCAGCTTGATGCGGTCGCTCACCGCCGCGAGCTTCCGGAAGTAGGCGATGGACTCGTCGTAGTCGACGAGGTGGTAGTCGGCGCCGACGTGGAAGCCGAACACCGACTCCGGCGTCGGCACCTCGGCCTGCTGGGCGCGGAGCGCCGGAACGGGCACCGCCGCGGCGAGGAGGACGGCGGCGAGGACGCGGCGCGGGGGGAACGACGGCATCGAAACGGGCTCCGGATGGCGGGTGGGCCCGAATATGACGCCGGACCGCCTGGCCGCTAGGGCGCGCCGTGGAGGAGCAGCGAGTCCACCAACGCGCGGCTCGCCGGCGAATCCCAGTCGCGCACGAACTGCGTGCCCACGATCCGTCCGTCGACCCCGATGAGGATCGTCTGCGGCACGCCGCGCACCTGATAGCGCGCCATCACCGCCGACCGGGCGTCGTGCAGCACGTCGAACGTCAGCCCGTACGAGCTTACGAAATCCCTGATGGCCGCGGCGGCGCTGCCGTCGTCGATGCTCACCGCCACGACGCGCAGCCCGCGCGCCGAGTCGGCCCGGTAGAGGCGCTCGAAGCTCGGCATCTCCTCGCGGCAGGGCTGGCACCAGGTGGCCCAGAAGTTGAGAAGCACCGGATGCCCCGCGTAGTCGCCCAGCGTCCGAACCGCGCCCGCGGGGCGCACCGCCGGCAGACGGAACGCCGGCGCCGCCGACCCGACGGTCACGGGC
>JBJKPA010000292.1:0-4571 GCA_046706905.1 Gemmatimonadaceae bacterium | reverse complement strand
GGCGTACTGGAAGGCGCCGAGCCCGGCGTCGCTCCTGCTGGCGCTCACCGGCGTCGGGTTGGGGCTCCTGCTGCTGCCGCAACCGTACCTCGCCTCCTACGGGCTTCGCCAGTTCGTCGGGGTCGTGCAGTTGGCGCTGATTCTCTTCGGCTTCGTCACGCTGCTGCACTGCGTGCTGCTGTTCCCGACGCGCAAGTCGGCGCTGCGATTCGTGCCCGGGCTCTACGCCCTCGCGGTCGCGATCGTCCTGTTGCTCGCCTGGGCGACGATCGCCGAGCCGTCGGCGACGGCCACCTTCAATCGGGTCGTCAACGCGATCCTCGGCTGCTACATCATTCTGTGCTTCGGCCTCGCGCTGGCGGCGGTGATCCACAGCTTTGCGACGGCCTCGCCGGCGGAGCGCTCGCGGTCCGGGTTGAATGTGCTGTTGGCGGGCGTGGTCGTGGGGCTCCTGCCGATTACGATCGCCGTATTGGTCGGCGTCCTGGCGCCGACGGTGAACCTGCCGGGCGGCGACTTCTATAGTTTGATGCTCGCGCTGGTCCCCATCACGCTGGCGATGGCGGTGATGCGGGGCGGGGCGGGGTCCGCGGCGCCGGGGATCGCGAGGGCGCGGTGACCGACCTCCGCGCGCAGCTCCACGCGGCGCTCGGCGACGCCTACCATATCGACCGTGAGCTGGGCGGCGGCGGGATGTCCCGCGTGTTCGTCGCCACGGAGTCGGCGCTCGGGCGCGAGGTGGTGATCAAGGTGCTCCCGCCCGAAATGGCGGAGAGCGTGAGCGTGGATCGTTTCAAGCGCGAGATGCAGGTGAGCGCGCGGCTCCAGCATCCCCACATCGTCCCCGTGCTCACCACGGGCGGCGGCGACACGCTGCTCTACTACACCATGCCGTTCGTCCAGGGCGAGTCGCTGCGCCAGCGGCTGGCCGGCGGAAGCCCGATCTCGACCCACGAGGCGGTCCGGATCTGGCGCGAGGTGCTCGACGCGCTCTCGTACGCACACGGTCGCGCGGTGATCCATCGCGACATCAAGCCGGAGAACGTCCTCCTGTCCGGCATTCACGCCGTCGTCACCGATTTCGGCATCGCGCGCGCCGTCGAGGCGGCCACCGGCGCCGCGCGGTTGACGGCCACCGGGCTCGCGCTCGGCACGCCCGCCTACATGTCGCCCGAGCAGGCTGCTGGGGACCAGGTTATCGACGCACGCGCCGATCTGTATTCCGCCGGCCTCGTGATGTACGAGATGCTCTCGGGCACGACGCCGTTTCAGGGCACCACGGCGCGAGAGCTGGTGGCGGCGCAGCTCACGAAGGCGCCGGCCAAGCTCGTGCCACGCGACCCGGACTGTCCGCGGCAACTCGTGGACCTCGTGATGCGGTGCCTGAGCAAGGCGCCCCAGCAGCGCCCCGCGTCGGCGGCCGACATCCTGGCCGAGTTGGACACGTTCACGACGCCGGTGCCGCCGGCCGCCGCGGCGTCGCGGTCGCGGCGGCGGCGGACGCTGCTTCTTGGATTGGGAGCGTTCGCGATCGTGGCGGCGGGAGGGATCGCCTGGGGAGCGTCCACGCATCGCTTGCCCTTCATGACGCCGGCCGGGCCGGCGAACGATTCGCTTAAGCTCGCGGTCCTCATTGCCCAGACCAAGCACGATCCGGGGGATTCGACGCTGGCGAACCAGTTCGCGGAAACGCTGGCCGGAGATCTTGGCAAGGATCCGTGGATCGATTTCCTCCCACCGAGTCTGTTGCGGCAGTACCTGCCCTTGTGGGGATACTCCGTCCGCACCGCCGACCGCGATACCATCATCCACATCGCCAAGCAGTTGAGGATCAGTGCATACCTGATCCTGACTCTCTCGCGCGCCGGAACCGGGTACGTACTGTCGGCCGAGGCGATCGGTGCGCGTGACGACAACAGCCTGGGGGTGCTTCAGGCGTCTGCGAACGGGGCGGATCAGCTTCCGGGAGCGATCAAGAGGCTCGCCGGAGCGCTGGCGCGCGACCTCGTGCGCTCGAGGTCCAAACTCCCATTCGCGTCGTCGGCCGGCGTTCTGGGGGCGGCCAATCCGCGCGCTCTCGAATATTACGAAAAGGCGCAACCGGAAATCGCCAAGCGCAATTGGCTCGAAGCGATCAGACTGTTGCGCCTGGCGGTGCAGCAGGATTCAACCTTCGGCGACGCTTGGGTTGCCCTCTGGGGTGCGTTGGGGAATGAAGGGGGCAATGAGGCTGAAGCGGTCCGCGCGATTGCCCATGCGTACCGCACGCGCGCAACCATGCGCTCGCCAATCGAGCGCATCGGGATCGTGGGGGACTACTGGTGGTTCATGGGAAGGCCGGACAGCGGCGTGGCGGCATTCGACTCCTTGATCAAGATGCTTCCAAACCCGGACCGCGTGGGAATCAACGATCAGGGGCTCGCGTTCGACGCGCTGCGAGAGTACGACCTGGCCGAAGAGTCGTTCCGGAAGTCGATGGACACGAGCTACCAGAGCCTCAGTGTCGCCAACAGCAACCTTGTCAGAAGCCTGCTATTCCAGGGTAAGGTCGACAGCGCCCGGTTGGAAGTCGCGCGGCTGATACGTGCCGACTCGACGAGCACTACGACTTGGCAGGCAGAGTATTTTCTCGCCGTTGCGACGCGATCATGGAGCGATGCGGCGCGGACTGCCTTGTACGACTTGAAAGACTCGGGGCAGACTGCGCAGATCCGAGGGCTTGAACGATTGCGCATCGTGCCGGCCAATCGAGGGCAGATCGCCGCGTATGATTCGCTCAGTCGCCTGCTGGCACGCCGCCTTCTCGAAACGGGAGCGGTGCCGGGGTACATCAGCGAACAGCTCAAGCGGGCCCGCCTGTACGTGGACGTCGCGGGCGAACCGCGCCGTGCGCTGGCCATCGTGGACAGCACGCTCGCGAAGGTGGATTGGCCGCATCTGGATCCGCTGGACCGGCCCTACGGCCAACTCATCACGATGCTCGCCCACGCAGGTGATACCACGCGCGCCGAGTCGTACGTGGCGGAATGGTCCCGCGAAACAGCGCCCGAGTTCAGGATGATGGACTCCCTGGGCGTGCTTGATGGCCGGGGCGAGATCGCGCTCGCCGAGGGCAACCCTCGCGAGGCGCTTCGCCTCATGCACGCCGCCGACACCCGCGGTTGCATCCCCTGCTTCTATCCGGGCTACGCCGAAGCGTACGACGAATTGAAGCAGCCCGACTCGTCGCTCGTGTGGTACCAGAAGTACGCGAATGCGACGGCGCCGGGCAATCCGATGGGCGACGCATTCGACCTTGCCCACACCTACCTCCGCCTGGGCGAGTTGTATGAGAACCGGCACGACCCGAAGGACGCGATCAAGTACTACACCGCGCTCGCGAACCTCTGGGCGCACGCCGATCCCGTGCTGCAGCCCACCGTGGCCGACGTCAAACGGCGGATCGCCCGCCTCGATTCGTTGAGTCACTGACCATGACCAGCCCGCGCCGACAGTCCATTGCACGAGTGGTCGTTCGCGTGGAGGCTGGCGCCGCGGGCGGCCTCGCCGCGGCGATCGCCGTCGCCATCCTCTTCTTCGTCCAGGGCGCGATCAGCCTGCACCCATTCGCGGTGCCGGTGTCGCTCGCCTCCGGGCTGTTCAGTGGCGCGAACGGTGGCCAGGCGGCCATCGGGCAGCCGCAGTCGTTCATCGTCCTCACGCTCCAGATGCTCGCCTACACGGTGCTGCACCTGCTCGCATTCGCCGGCGTCGGTGCGATGGCGGGCCTCATCGTGAGAAGCGCGACGTTCTGGCGCAGCGCGCTGGGCGGCGCCGCGTTCGCGACCGTGGCGTGCACGGCGCTGCTCTACCTGGCGCGCTGGTTCCTCGGCGCGCCCGTCGCGGTCGACGTGCTGGGACTCCCGCGCGTGCTGCTCGTGAACGCCGCGGCCGGCGCCATCATCGGCACCGCGCTGTACCTCGGCGAGCAGAGCTACGCGCGGGAGAGGGAGGCGCTCTCGTGAACGGACGCGGCGTCACCATCACGAGGCCGCGGTAATCGTGGCGTCCGCGCCCGATCGCCTCGCCGCGGCCCTCGCCGACCGCTACCGCATCGAGCGCGAGCTCGGGCAGGGCGGCATGGCCACCGTGTATCTCGCCCGCGACCTGCGGCACGAGCGCGACGTGGCCATCAAGGTGCTGCGCGAGGACCTCGCCGCCTCACTCGGCGGCGGGCGCTTCCTGCGCGAGATCAAGATCGCCGCCCAGCTCCAGCACCCCAACATCCTCCCGCTGCTCGATTCCGGCGAAGCCGACGGCTTCCTCTTCTTCGTGATGCCGTACGTCCGCGGGCAATCGCTGCGCGACCGGCTGGCGCGCGAAGGGGAGCTGCCCGTGCACGAGGCGCTGCGGCTCGTCACCGAGGTGGTGGACGCGCTGGCCACGGCGCACGCCGAGGGCGTGGTGCACCGCGACATCAAACCGGACAACGTGATGCTTTCGGGGCGCCACGCGCTGGTGACCGACTTCGGCGTGGCCAAGGCAGTGAGCGAGGCGACGGGGCGCAACACCATCACGACCATCGGCGTCGC
>JBJKPA010000291.1:0-10223 GCA_046706905.1 Gemmatimonadaceae bacterium | reverse complement strand
GTGGAGGTCGACGGCCCCGGCGACTCGTCGCTGGTCGCGCGCGGCAGCGAGGACTCCGCCCCGCTCGACGTGCCGAACCCGGCGTACTACGACCCCGCGCTCCCCCGCGACCGGGCGCAGTCCATCGTGCTGAGCCTGCCCTACGGCGTGCCGGGCGTGACGCCCTACGGCTACGGGGAGGACGGCGCGGAGGCCCGCCGGGCCGTGTTCGCCGCCATCGTCCGCGGCCTGCCCTGGGCGGACCTCGAAACCATGATAAAACACTAATAGAGGAGGAGTGATGCCTCGATTCGGATTCGGAATGGCCGTCGCGCTGCTGGGCTCCCTGACGGCGGCCGGCCGCGCGCCGGCCCAGCTCCCAAGCGACGTCGTGCCGCTGCACTCGTTCGCCGACGTTCCGGACCTGCCCAAGGACGTGCCGGCGCTCGTCAAGCGCTACGGGGACGTGGCCACCTCCGACGGCACCGAGAAGGGCGACCTCGCCACGGAAACCCTGCGGGAGCGGGAGAACGGCTGGATGAAGCCGGGCGTTCCGCCGTCCATGGACTATTCCAGCATGATGGGGGGCGCCGGCGTGATGTCCCCCACGGTGGGCCAGGCGATCGGCGACCTGGTGCAGGAGGTGCAGCAGATGACGGCCGACTTCACCGCCGCGGTCCAGAAGTTCGGCCTCACGACGGTACCGCCGCTGAAACAGGCGTACGAAGCGAAGCTCGACGCGATCCACAAGGAATACGACCCGAAGGTCGAGCGCTGCCTCACGCTCAACGAGCGCGCCGGCGGCGCCTCGTGCGGCGATCCGGAAGCCCAACGCGACGCCGCGATCAACGCGGCCACCGCCGTGTTCCTGCAAACGGCAAACGGCCAGTACGTCGCCTTCCGCGACCGGATGAAGCAGATCGCCGCGGGCGGCGAGGCGGCCATCGATCGCGCGACGAAGACGTTCGGCAAGTCCACGCCGGGCATCGCCAAAATGCAGATCATGGGCATCCGCCAGAACGAGCTCGATGCGCTGCTGGGCGTGCTCTCGGCGGAGCAGGACCTCTTCCTCTACGCGTACGGCAACGTCCCGGCGTCCTCGCTGCCCCCCCAGACGCCCTGACCGCGGCGCGCCCCGGCGTCCATCCCCTTCGACTTCCCGAGGAACCTCGACCATGAACCGATCCGTCATCGCGCTGTCCGTCCTGTGCCTCGCGCCGTTCGCGGCGGCCGGCGCGCAGTACCAGCCGGCGCCGACGCAGTACACGATCGTCAACGAAGGCCCCGGCCAGACCCAGCACTTCTATCGCGACGGCGACCGGGCGATGGTCGTGCTGAACATGCCCAAATCGAAGGATCAGCCGGCGGCGATCCACATGCGCACGATCGTGGACGTGCCGTCCAGTCGGCAGCAGAGCTGGGACCCCACGGACGCTACCATCCCCTGCAACTCGATCGGCACGGGCGACTGGGGCGACCCGTTCGGAAATTGGCAGCAGTTCGTGAACGAGGACTCGATCCCTCCCAAGGAGGCCGGCCAGGACACCGTGAACGGCATGGCGGCCACCGTCTACGAGAAGACGGGACCCGAGGGCACCATCAGACTCTGGCGCGAAAACACGTACGGGCTGCTGGTGAAAGCGGTGATGATCCCCAAGGGGCACGGGCCCGTCGAGATGTTCGAGACGAAGCAGTTCACGGTCGGCGCGCCGAAGCCCTCGGCGTTCGCCGTCCCGTCCCGGTGCACGTGGGGGAAGGGGGCGCGTCCCTGACGCGCCCTACCTGAACTTGCCGGCCTCCCCCCGCAGCTCGTCCGTGAGGTCCACCGCGAACGCCGGCGCGATCCCGTAGTCCTGCTGGACCTGCGTGATGCTCGCCGTGAGCAGCGTCTCCATGAGGAACGGGTTGTGCACCTCGCTGCCCGTCTTCTCGGCGAGCTGCAGGTCGAATTGCGCGCCGATCGCCGTGTTCACCGTGTCGCTGGAGAAGAGCGAATCGGGCAGCCGCGCGAGCTGGCTGCTGAGCGCCGAGTCGAGGAGCGCCAGCCGCGACGTGGCGGCGGTCATCGCCGACATGGCGGCGGCGGGCGTGCCGTGGCACCCGCTCTGGGCGCAGGCGGCGAACGAGCGCTGCGTGATGTCGCAGGTGCCGGCGGTCGGCACGCTGTCGGAATTCAGACAGGGCGCGGCGATGAACAGGTGCCCGCCGTAGTTCGCGACCAGCGCACCGCTCGCGTTCGTGACGCGGTCCTGCGGCATGTGGCAGGTCACGCAGAGGTTCGTGTTGGCCGCCGAGCCGTGCGTGTCGGAGATCGTGTCGGGACCCGTGTACCCGGGCGGGAACCAGCCGGCGTAGCCGAGCAGGATCGGGCCTTCGGGCGCCATCGGCGGATGTCCGCCGTAGGGCGCCGATGCCTTGGCGTCCCGCTGGTGGCAGCGCATGCAGAGCATCTGCGACGTGTCGCGCACGTCGATCGGATAGCGGAGCTGGTACGCGTTGGGCCCGCCGTGCGGATCGTGGCACACCGCGCAGGTCACCGACAGCGGACTGGTGGTGCCGGCCGACGCCTCGATGTAGTTGGTCTGCATGCCCCACGCCTGCAGCGCGTACTGGCCCACGTGGCACCCCTCGCACGCCGCGTTGCCGATGATGTGCGTGGTGGGGATGCTGTTGGCGTGCGCCGACTGCACCCAGTTGTCGGTCTGCGGGTTGTTGATGCCGGTATGGCACTGGCCGCAGGCGACGCCGTTCAGCACGCCGCCGGTGTCGGCGGCGAGCGAGGCGAGCGGCTCGTTGGCGATCGTGGGCGAGGTCACGTGCGTGAGCCCCGGCCCGTGGCAGTTCTCGCACTGCACGTCGTGGTAGCGCGCGTCGTGCGTGGCGAGGAAGCCGACCAGCGTGTCGGTGGTGGCGTTGCCGTACGAGTCCACCGTGTGGCAGGCGTCGCACGAGGCCTGGGCGTGGCCGCTGGCCTGCAGGTCGGTCCAGGCGTGGGCGTGGTGGGTCTGGGCCCATTCGTTCTGCTTGTCCACGTGGCAGGCGCCGCAGACGGTCTGCCCGGTGGTGGTGTCGGCGTAGCCGACGAAGCCCGCGGCGTCGGCGGGCGGGGTGGGCGTGGATTGGGTGCGATAGACGAGTTTGTCGCTCGCGCAGGCGGAGAGCAGCGCCAGGACCGCGATGGCGGCCGGCAGCCGGCTCAGTCGCCGGACGATGAAGTTCATCATATTCCGACTCCCGTGCACAACTACTGGCGCGTATGCGGGAGTTCGGGGGGGCCTTCTGGATATTAGTAAGCGGTCACGCGCGCGCGCCCCGTGGGCGCGACTAAGTTCCCGATAAGACCGCGTGGGGGCGGGCGCCCGGCCGCCCGGGTCCCGGTGGCGGAATCGGCGTACCGGCGGCATGATCATGGGCCCGCGCCCCGCCGGGCGGGGTCCCGCCGCCGCCACTCCCCATGACCGTCTCCCTCGACAACTCCAACGCCATCTACGACGGCATCCGGGCCGCCGGGATCCGGTCGCTGTCCGCGCTCCCCGAGACCTGGCTCGGCCTGCTGCTCCAGCGCGCCGAGGACGATCCCGAAATGTCGCTCATCCAGGTGGCCCGCGAGGAGGAGGCGATCGGCATCGCCGCCGGGGCGTACTTCGCCGGCGTGCCGCACATCCTGCTGATGCAGAACCACGGCTTCTTCGCGGCGATCAACGGGATCGTGTCGCTGGCCGAGCTGTACCGCATTCCGCTGTGCATGCTGATCGCCTACCGCGGCCACTGGGGCGAGCCGTATCCCTGGCACACCCGCGGCGGCATCGTCACCGAAGACGTGCTGCGCGCGCTCGACATCCCGTACGAGCTGGCGCGCGACCCGAAGACGGTGGCCAGACAGATCCGCGAGGCGTGGGCGCTGTCGCAGAGCTCGCTGTCGCCCGTCGCGCTGCTCCTCACCCGCGACCTCATGGAGAGCTGACGTGGAGCGCGCGCGCTGCATCGAGATGATCTACCCCGAGCTCGCGGACAAGCTCGTGGTGACGATCATGGGCGCCTGCGCCCAGGAGCTGTACGACCTGGGCCACCGCGAGAACTTCTTCTATCTGCAGCACGCGATGGGGCTGGCGTCGTCCATCGGCATCGGACTGGCGACCCATCTCCCCGCGCAGCGCGTGATCGTGCTCGACGGCGACGGCTCGGTGCTCATGAACCTCGGCACCCTGGTCACGCTGGCGCGGTACCGCCCGCGCAATCTCATCCACGTCGTGTTCGACAACGGAAGCCTGCTGTCCACCGGCGGGTTCGATTCGCAGACCGCGTCGGGGGTCACCGACCTCGCGGCGATCGCCCGCGGCGCCGGCGTCGAGCACGTGGCGTCGGTGTCCGAGTCCATGGAGTTCGGCGAGGCCTTCATGCAGGCGCTCGAGCGCGACGCCCTGTCGGTGATCGTCGCGAAGGTCGCCGCCGTGGGCCCCGAGAAGTACGGCATGGACCTGCAGCTTCCCGAGAACGCCTTCCGCTTCCGCCGCCACATCCAGGGACTCGGCTCCGCGTAGTGTCGGCCCGCGAGACATTCTCATCCCGCCTCGGCGGGCTCCTCACCGTGGTCGGTGTCGCCATCGGCCTCGGGCACGTGTGGCGCTTTCCCTACATGGTCGGGAAGTTCGGCGGCGCCGCGTTCGTGCTCTTCTATGTGGTGGTGTCGGTCGTGGTGGGCGTGCCGGCGCTGATGGCCGAGCTGGCGCTCGGGCGCCGGACCCGCCGGGGGCCGGTGGGCGCGTTCGAGGCCGCCGGGTTCCCCTTCGGACGGCAGGTGGGGTGGCTGCTGTTCTTCGTCGTCACCGCGGCCACCGGCTACTACTCGGCCGTCATCGGGTGGGTGCTCTACTATACGGTAGGGCAGGTGGCCGCCGCGCTGCACCTGTCGTTCGACGCCGCGGCGATCCTGCCCCCCGACCACGGCTTCGTGCTCCGGTCGTTCGTGCTCCAGCTCGCGCTCACCGCCGTCGTGATCGCGGCGTGCACGGTGGTGATCATCAAGGGCGTGCGGTCGGGGATCGAACGGGTGAGCTTCGTGCTCCTGCCCGCGATGACGCTCGTGACGATCCTCGTGATGATCCGGTCGCTCACGCTGCCCGGCGCGATGGCCGGCGTGCGGTGGTACCTGCTCGAGTTCCGGTTCGCCGACCTGACGCCCAACGTGATGGCGGCCGCGGTGGGGCACGCGATGTTCGCGCTCTCGCTGGGCGGCACGTACATGGTGGTGTACGGCTCGTATCTGCGCGCCGACGAATCGCTGGCCCGCCCCGCCATCTGGACCGTGGTCGGCGACACGGGGTCGTCGCTCATCGCGGGACTGGCCGTGATTCCCGCCGTGTTCGCGTTCGGCATCCAGCCGGCGTCGGGGCCGGGGCTGATCTTCGACACGCTGCCCAAGGTGTTCGCCGCGATGCCCGTGGGGTGGGTGTTCGGCACGCTCTTCTTCGTGAGCCTGCTCTCCGCCGGCTATCTGTCGGACATCGGCGCGCTGGAGGTGCTCGTCGCCGGGCTCACCGACAACACGCGCCTCACGCGAACGCGCGCCGCCTGGCTCGTGGCGGGGACGTCGTTCGTGCTGACCATTCCGCCGATCATCAACAACGGCGTCTTCGTGCCCTGGGATCTGACGTTCGGCTCGGGGGCGCAGACCTTCGGGTCGCTGCTCGCCGTGATCGCCGTGGGGTGGTGCATGCAGCGCTCGGCGGCGCTGGCCGAGCTGTCGCGCGACGGCTCGGGGGATGTGCCGCGCTGGCTCGTCGTCTGGATCCGCTACGGCATTCCGCTGATCATCGTCGGGGTGGGGGTCTACTGGCTCCTGTCCAGCGTATTGGGCATAGTTGGGACGGTCTGAGCGCCGCTCCCCCCGGCCCCCGTCCCGCCACCTTCACACCAAGGATCGTTCCGTGCCGGTACTCACCGATCTCGTCGCCGCGCTCGCCTCGGGCGCCGTCAAAGTCGTGGACCTCTCTCAGACGCTCGGGCCGGACACGCCCGTCATCGAGCTTCCGCCGCAGTTCGGGGCGTCGCCGGGGCTCTCGATGCAGGTCATCTCGAAGTACGACGACAAGGGGCCGGGGTGGTACTGGAACGTCCTCCATCTGGGCGAGCACACGGGCACGCACTTCGACGCCCCGGTGCACTGGATCACGGGCAAGGACCTCCCCGAGAACCGGTGCGACACGATTCCGCCCGGGCGGTTCGTGGGGCCGGCGTGCGTGTTCGACGTCACCGCCGAGGTGGCCAGGAACGAGGACTACCTGCTCATGCCCGAGCACGTGGCGGCGTGGGAGAAGGCGCACGGGCGGATCCCCAAGGGGGCCTGGGTGCTGCTCCGGACGGGATGGAGCAAGCGCACCGATCCCAAGGCCTTCCTGAACGTGAAGGCCGACGGTCCCCACAACCCCGGGTTCCACGTGAGCACGTCGCGGCTGCTGGCGACGGAGCGGGACATCCTGGGGGTGGGGGTGGAAACGGTGGGCACCGACGCCGGGCAGGCGGGGACCTTCGATCCGCCCTTCCCGAACCACACGACCATGCACGGGAACGGGCGGTTCGGGCTGGCCAGCCTGCGCAACCTGGATCAGCTCCCGGCCACGGGGGCGGTGGTGATCGCGGCGCCGCTCAAGATCGTGAATGGGAGCGGCAGCCCGCTCCGGGTGCTGGCGCTGGTGGGGGCCTAGCCGGCCGGCGGGCGGGGGTGGGCGCGGGGGGCCGTGGGGCCGGGGGGCGGTTGTCGGGGATTCCCAGACAATAGCTGACCCCCGGCCCTACAGACTTTTTGCCTCGCCGATGGCGAATTACGCCCGTCGAGGTTGGCCGCGAAACGCCGCACCCCCCGTGGGAGGGGGAAGGTGCGCCGTTGGCGCGGGGGTCTCGACTGCGTTTCAGCTCAACCAGTCACCCGCTGCGCGGTTGTCGGGACTCCGATAGGGGTTTTTTCATGGCCGCGCCGGCGCGATATACGAGGCGTTCGCGGCACATGCCTACCGATACCGTTGCCAGACCCCACGGCACGCACAAGCGCCAGACGCTGCGCGTCCCCGAACACACCGTCGAGATCGTTTCCGATTCGGGCGAGGGCGCCCAGAAGTGCGGGCAGATCTTCGGCGCGGTGTCGGCCAAGATGGGGAACGGCGTCTGGACGGTCGAGATCATCCCGGCCGAGATCCAACCACCGGCCCGGGTCCCGGAGGGGGCGAGCGGATACCGCATCCGGGTCGGCTCGAAGCCCGTGACCAACTGGGGCGACGCGACTAATCTCGCCGTCGCCTTCAACGAGCAGGTTCTGCTCGCCCGGCACCGCCTCGACGCCCTCGCGCCCGACGCGGTGCTTCTCGTAGAGGACAAGTGGGCGACCGACGAGGACCCCGACATCCGCGCCGCGTGGGAGCGCGCGATGGAGGAGCTCTCGACCCGGAAGTACCGCATCGTCCCGGTCCCGATGGAGGAGCAGTGCCTGACCATCGTGGACAACGCCCGCAAGGGCAAGAACATGTTCGCGCTCGGCATGCTGTCCTGCCTGTACGGCCGCGACACCGACCGGATCCGCGATCAGATCGCCTACGCCTTCCGCAAGAAGAGCGAGGAGGTCTACAACAACAACGTCGCGCTCATGGAGCTGGGGTTCCAATGGGCCGACGAGCATCTGGATTTCCGTATCGAGGTCGCGCCGGCGCCGAGCAGCGAGTCGCTGGTCGTGATGAACGGGAACGAGGCGATCGGGCTGGGCGCCATCGCCTCGGGCATGGAACTGTGCGCGATGTACCCGATCACGCCGGCCACCTCGGTTTCGCACTACCTGAGCGAGGTGTTCGAGCGGTTCGGCGGGATCGTGCACCAGGCGGAGGACGAGATCGCCGCCGCCGGCGTCGCGATCGGCGCGTCGTACTCGGGCAAGGTCGCGTTCACGATCACCTCCGGCCCCGGGCTGGCGCTCAAGACCGAGTTCCTGGGCCTCGCCGCGATGACCGAGATCCCGCTCGTGCTGGTGGACGTGCAGCGGGGCGGGCCGAGCACGGGGCTGCCGACCAAGGTGGAGCAGTCGGATCTGCTGGCCGCGCTCTGGGCGGAGACGGGCGACGCCCCGCACGTCGTGATCGCACCGGCCACGATCGAGGAGTGCTTCCACGTGATGATCACCGCGCGGCGCATCGCCGAGACCTTCCGCACGGTGGTGATGGTGCTCTCCGACGCGAACCTGGCGACCGGCGTGACGCCGTTCGTGCGTCCGAAGCCCGACGAGCGGTGGGCGGCCGAGCCGCTGGACCTGGCGCCGGTGCCCGAAGGACAGAAGGCCTACCAGTGGAATCCCGAGACGGGGCTCGCCCCGCGCGTGATTCCGGGCCAGGCCGGCGGGATGCACACGGTGACCGGCCTGTCGCACGACGAGGGGAGCAAGGTCGCGTACAGCTCGGGGGTGCACCAGCGCGGGTGCAGCATGCGGAGCCGCAAGATCGCGGTGCTGCAGAGCCTGCTCCAGCCGCCGCCGGTGTACGGCCCCGACAAGGGCGACCTGCTGCTCGTCGGATGGGGCAGCACCAAGGGGGCGATCGAGGAGGCGGTGGACCGCGCGCGCGCCGAGGGACTGGAGGTGTCGTCGCTGCATCTGCGCTTCCTGTCGCCGCTCGAGCCCGGGCTCAAGAAGATCTTCCGCCGCTTCAAGAAGGTGATGACGGTGGAGATCAACTACAGCGACGAGCCCGACGACCCCTACATCACCGAGGAGAACCGGCGCCGCGGGCAGCTCAGCATCCTGCTGCGCAATTCGACGCTCGTGGACGTGGACTGCTGGACGCGCGTGCCGGGTGAGCCGCTGCGTCCGGGCGCGATCCTCGACGCCATTCGCGGCAAGCTGCCGCGCGGAGGACGCGAGTCATGACGACGGGTGCCTGCCATCTGCCCGTGCTCGACCTGAGCGCGGACGACTACGTCTACGAGATGACGGACTACGAGGGGGCGCGGGCCCGGTGGTGTCCGGGCTGCGGCGACCACTCGATCCTCACCGCGATCCAGCGCCTGCTGGCGGCCGAGCAGCTCACCCCCGAGAACACGGTGTTCGTGTCGGGGATCGGGTGCTCGAGCCGGTTCCCGCACTACCTCAAGACCTACGGCTTTCACGGCATACACGGCCGGGCGCTCCCCGTCGCGACGGGGATCAGGCTCAACCGCCCCGACCTGACGGTGTTCGTGGTGATGGGCGACGGCGACTGCACGTCGATCGGCGCCGGTCACTGGATTCATGCCCTGCGGTACAACCTCGACTTGGTGGTCATGCTGCTGGACAATGGCATCTATGGGTTGACGAAGCAGCAAACGTCACCGACCACCCCGCAGGGCTTTCCGAGCAACACCCAGCCGCGCGGCAGCTGGCTCCCGGCCCTCAACCCGCTGCAGGTCGCGCTGGGCGTGACGAACGCGTCGTTCGTCGCCCAGACGGCCGAGTGGATCCCGGGACACCTGTACGCGACGCTCCGTGCGGCGCGGCAGCACCGGGGACTCAGCTTCGTGCGGATCCTGCAGCGCTGTCCGGTCTATTCGAGCAGTCTCTTCCTGAGCGCGGTGCAGCGCCCCGACAACATCGGCATGCTCGTGCACGACGACGGCGTCGTGGTGCCGGAGCTGGCCAAGCTCTACACCAACCAGATCGCGCACGACCCGCACGATCTCGACGCGGCGCGCCGGATGGCCGGCGTGACCGACCGCCTGAATCTGGGCGTGTACTTCCGCGACGACACCAAGGCCCGGTACGAGGAGACGCGGCGCGTGCCGCCGCACACGGCCGCCGAGCGGGTCGCCCTCATCGAAGCGGAGTTCGATCGTTATGCCGTCTGATCCCCGCACCGCACAGGCGCTCTCGGCGCTGGCCCAGCCGATCGCCGAGTTCCGGACGCTCCTCCAGGGCGCGCTGATGCAGGCCGAGAACTTCGTGGCCGCCCAGCACGCCGGCGCCGACACCGAGACGGCGCTGGCCGGCGCCGAGCTGGGCCGCTTCGCCGAGGGGCGCATGGACGCCGCGGCGTTCGCGAAAGAGTTTCCCAGCGCGGGGGACGTGGACGCGCCCGGGCTGTCCGCGCTCGAGCGCGCGATCGAGACGCTGCGCGCCGCCAACGCACGCGGCGACGAGCTGTTCGTGGTGCGCGTGGCGCCCGGTACGCGCCTCGCCCCGGCGGTCGGAACCGCGCTGGCCGCGATCGGCCGCGCCATCGGCGCCGTGATGCTGA